>NZ_DBNGVP010000222.1:0-106281 GCF_057119385.1 Archangium sp.
CGGATCGCCACGGCCTTGCCGCTGAAATTGTCACCGGAGTAGACGGTGGCGAGCACGCCGGGGTCCGTCTGCGGGGTCGGCACCTTCTCGATGATCACCGCGCCGCCGACGTTGTCGTACACCCAGCCGCTGATGCAACCCGCGTCATAGAGGTTCTTCGAGTTGGTGCAGGTGATCGGAACCAGCGAGGCGCTGGGTCCCGCGCAGTGCGTGTCCCCGGGGTTGCCGTACCACCCCTGGAGCTTCACCTGGTAGCCGTCCGCCAGCTGGATGAAGCGGGGACGGAAACCCAGCACATTGCTCGGGCCCAGTCCCAGGACCGGGCCGCACCCGCTGTCCATCGCATACGTCCCCTGGGAATAGAGCTGCACCGCCGTGCCGCTGGCGTTGTCTCCGGAATAGACGGTGGCGACCTGCGCGAAAGCCGATGCACCCGAGAGCTGGACTGCCAGAACGCCCAAGGCCGTACAAAGCTTCTTCATGAACTCATCTCCTCGCTCTTGTCGAGCGGATGTGGAACTGGATTCCGCGCAAGACGTGTCAAAACCGCCTTCGTCGGAATAGCCACCTCTGTAGCGGAACCCGGCCCCGCTGCCTACCGTGCTGATCAGCACGGTCCGCGCGACGGGCTACTTGCGGTGGCCGAGCCAGATGGCCGTCAACTCCGCGCGGCTCCGGACGCCGAATTTGCGGAAGATCTGTCCCACGTGGTTGTGGGTGGTTCCGAGCGTGGAGCCCAGCGCATCGGCGATCTCCTTCTCCGAGCGCCCCGTCAGCAGGAGCCGGGTCACGCGGCGCTCCATGGCGGTGAGAGGCGAGCGGGCGGCGATGAGGCCGTGGCTGAGCGCCAGGGCCCGGTGGAACCACTTGATGCCACGGAGCACGACGCCGGCGAGCTCCGCGTCCGATGCGGAGAAACGCGTGCGGGTCGCGATCTTGTCGATGACGAAGTAGGACTCCGTATCGGGACCCAGGGGGACAACCACCCAGATGCGATCGTCGATTCGCGGGAGCCTGTAGAACAAATCATAGTGCGGGGTGGATTTGAACGTCTTGAAATCAATCCACCCGTCACGCAAACGATGCACGCGGAAGCGGCCCGCTTCTCCCGAGATGGTCGTGGTCGTCAGACCCAGCGGCACATCGCTCTTCTTGTCGAGGCTCTTCTGCAAGAGTTGCAACCGCGCCTGCTTCGCGGGATCGGGCCGCCAGACTTCGTAGGAACGCATCCGCCATCCGTGGCCGAGGTCCTCGTTCGTCAGCTCTCCCGACATGAGCCGCACGGCGGAGAACCAGAAGACATTGTCCGCGCGCACGAGCTTCGCCAGGCATTCGAAGAGATGACGAAGCGCGGCATCGCTCTCCGATGTATTGAATTCGGCGAGGCTGTCCCAGATGGCGAAGACCGGTTCCAACTCGCGCATGGCCGCCTCACGTCTGTACCGCGGCGGGCTCCAGCTCGGCGGCCACGCTGACGCGGCTGTAGAGCACCATCCCCACCACGATGAGCCCGGCCCCCACGAAGCTGAACGCGGAGGGCCAGGGCTCGCCCAGGAAGAGCACGCCCAGCAGCAGCGCGAAGAGCAGCTCGGTGGCCTGCGTGGCCTCCACGGCGGACAGCCCCACCGGGTTGTTCGCCGTCATCTGGGCGGCGCGGAAGAACAGGGTGGTGGCGATCACCCCGGAGGAGAGCGCCACACCGGCCGACTGCAGCACCTGCCCCGCCGGGGGCCACCCCACCCTCGCGTAGCCGTAGGCCGCCACGCACAGCCAGAAAGGCAGGCTGCCCAGCGTCATCCCCAGCACGCGCTGGCTGGCATCCAGCGAGACGCCCTCGCGCTCCAGGTGCAGCATCACCCGGCGGTTGCCCAACGGGTACGCGACGGCGGAGATCACCACGAAGAGCAGCGCCAGCCAGGCGCTCGCGGGCATGGAGAGCTGGAAGTACCCCAGCTGCATGACGAGCACGCCCAGGACGATCAACGCGCCCATGCCCACGGCCTTGAAGGGGATGCGCCGGCGCGCGTCGGTGTAGATGAACGGCGACAGCAGCGGGCCGGCGAGCACCGTGAGCTGGAAGGAGCCGGCGATCAGCCACGAGGGCCCGTAGTCCGCCGACACCGTGAGGAACGCGTAGAAGACGCCGAAACCCACGCTGCTCCAGAGCAGCCACTCGCCCGGGTGCCTCCTCAGCTCGGCCACCAACGGCCGCATGCCCCCGTGCGCCGCCACCAGCACCGACATGAGGGGCAACATGATGAAGTAGCGCAGCGACGCGCTCCAGGCCCAGAACGCCCCTCCCGCCGCCATGTTGCGGTTGAGCACGTAGGTCATGGTGAAGAACAGCGCCGAGGCCAGTCCGAGCAGGATCGCCACCAGGGCCGTGGAGGACTTTTTCATGGGGACACGTGCACGCGGAAAATCCCTGGTTATCATGGGTCGCCCCGTTCCCAGGAAGCCCCGTGAGCTCCATCATCGTCCGTGTGGTGTGTGGTCTGTTGTTCGCCGCGATGGCCCTCGGGGCCGTGGTCCATCCCCCCGCCAACCTCAACCAGGGGCTGGGCATGCTCCTGCCAGGGGCCATGCTGCTGAACTACGCCATCAAGGGCTCGCCGCGCCGCTCGACGATTCCGAAGAAGCCCGCGCCGCCCGCCCCCACCCCGCCCAGCGACTCCGGGCCCACGCGGGCCTGAGGCTCCACGTCTCGAGCGAGGGTCTCAGGGACCGCCGGGAGGCAGCTCGACCGGCAGGGGCCTGAAGTCCTCGGGACGCTCCAGCGTGAGGGCCTCCTCCACCGAGCGGAGGACCCGCCCATCGCGCAGCATCAGCGGGTGGAGGATGACAGGGATGGTCCGCTCCCGGGCTCCGCTCAGCCGCGAGGAGCTGGCGGGGATGATCATCAGATCCAGCGGCGTCCAGAGGGTGAAGACCTCGACGTCCCCGAACGGGGCCTCATCCGCGGCGAGCCCTCGCAACAGCTCGCTGTGGGGCCGCATGTCGCGCGCACCGGGGTTGGCGCGCAGCCAGCCCGTGAGCGTTCCCGCGTGGGGACCGGAGATGGACACGAAGCGGCGCACGTGGTTCCGCCCCTCCAGCCGCTGCAGGTAGTAGCGGCTGACGAGCGCCCCCATGCTGAAGGCCACCACGTCGACCCGCGCCTGGCCCGTCCGCGCGCGCAGGCTCGCGGCGGCCTCGGCCACCTGTCCGGCCAGCACGGAGATGGGGGCATCCCCGTTGTTGGGCTTCAGCTCGACGATCTGCACGTCCTGGAAGCCGGCCCGCGTCAGCCCGTTCGCGAGCGGCGCCAGGGTCCTCGCATCGTCATCGATGCCGTGCACCAGCAGGACCGGAACCCGCCCGGGGGCAGCACCGGCGGCGGAGACACGTGCGGGCGCGGAGGTCATGGTGATGGCTGCGCACGAGCATGTCGCCATCGCCAGCAGACACGCAACCAGGCGCGGCCAGGGGGTGGTTTTTCTTCCGGTTCTCATGGGTAGCAGAGGGCCATGGGCATCGTCGTCATTGGAGCTTCCGACACGGCGTCGAACTCGCGGCAGACCGCCGGCTCCCGGTTGCGGACCTCTTTCTCCACCGGCGGGGCGGAGGACGGGGCCACGGAGGGAGCCGAGGCCTCGGAGGGAGCCGGGGCCACAGCGGCCACCGGAGCCGGCTTCGGAGTGTCGGGCCCGAACAGCCCGAGGACCGCGGGGTACACCTGGGTGGCGAAGTACCGGCCGCCCGCCAACGTGAAGTGGACCCCATCCTCCATCTTCAGCTTCATCGGCTTGCGGAAGCCCTCGACCCGGGCCTCGCGCAGCAGGGCGCCCTTCGCGTCGGTGAAGAATGGCTTCGTCTCGAGGTACTTCGAGTCCTCGTGCGCCGACACGGCCTCGCGCAGGACGCGCCGGATGATGCCCAGCTTGCGCTCGAACCTCGGCAGCCCGGTGTACGGCAGCTCGACCCAGAGGATCTTCCGGCCGGGCGCATGCAGGACCCCCAGGAAGTCCACGACGCGCTGACGGTACGCGTCCTCCCAGCCCGAGGCGCCCCACTGGACCTTCGCCTTGCCGTTCTCGTCCGTGAGCCCCTGCCCGTCGTTGCCGCCCATGATGACGACGACGGCGTCGGGCCGGTGGCGCTCGACCTCCTCGCGGCCCACCTTCATCCAGTCGAAGAAGTCCGGGCGGGCGAGCCCCGTGGAGGACTTCGCCTTCCGCATGGCGCGGGTGCCCGGGTGCTCGTTCAGCGACTTCTCGAGGGACTCGCCGAAGCTGGTGACGATGAGGCTGTCCCCGAGCAGCAGCACCGTCCGGGCCGGAGGTGCTTCCGGCTTCCCGTCCGTCCCAGGGTCCGCCCGCCCCACTCCGGTGGACAGGGCGGCGAGGCACACGAGCACACGAGCGAGGTGGGTCTCCATCTCCCGCGCAAGCTACCGCGCCCGTGCGCGGCTGAGAACAAATCAGCCTGGCCCTTCCCTGCCCGCTCGGTGAAGGAAGGACCGGGCGTCTCAGGCCGGAACGGACATGAAGAGCATCCGCGTCACGAACCGGAACCCCACCCGCTCGTAGATGCGGCCGGCCTCCTCGGTGATGGTGCTCAGGAACAGCACGTCCACGCCCCGCGCGAAGGCCTCCTGTGCCACCCGGGACGTCACCGCGCTGCCCAGTCCCCGCTTGCGGAAGCGCTCGATCGTCGCCACTCCGCCGAGCTCGGCGATGCCGTCCCACGGTGGGGTGAACGTGCCCACCACCGCGGGCTCTCCCTCGACGTACCCCACCACCGCCCTGCCCTCCCGGAGCTCCTCCAGCGTCTTGGAGACATCCTCCTCGGAGGCCTCGTAGGGCTCGCCCGGCGAGAAGGCCTTCCGCGAGGTGTTGCAGTACGTGCGCACCTCCTCGCGCGAGGACTCGGACGAGAGCACCGGGAACGAGACCCCCTCCGGCACCGCCACGGGCGTGAAGCGCTCGCGCGTGCAGACCATCAACCGGGCCTCGGCCTCCAGCTGGAAGCCCTCGGCGAGCAGCGTGTGCGCCAGGGCCGGCGCCAGCTCGGAGACGTACTCGAAACGGGGCACCCGGCCCCTCTTCTGGAACTCGGCCCGGAGCCGCCGCAACGGCTCGCGCACGTCCCCCGTGATGGGCCCGTCCGGGATGGCGTAGTTGAAGTAGATGAGGGGATCGTGCGGATGGATGAAGACCGTGAAGGGCGGAACCGGGATGGACTCGTAGCGGCCCGCGGCACTCCGGCGCATGTACGACTGCAAGCGTTCGATGGGATTCATCGTGTCGAATCCTCGAACCCGGCGCGCCCGGTGTCACGGTTTCCGGCGCGCGAATCCCGCTGACCGGTTGAGCCCACCATATTCACGATGACTGGCTCAAAGCATGCACGAGGGCTGAAGTCGAGGGCGTTGGCTTGCGACTTCGAACGCAAGGCAGACGAAGTCCGCCCGGTGCAGCGGGGAGCGAATAGGAGGAGTTGGAGGGGACGACGGAGAACTCGACGGGGGCGATGGGATTGCCGTCAGGCGGCTTACGTGAGGTGGGCCGTGCTCAGCGAGCCCAGCTTCGTCCATGACTTCTGCCAGAGGCCAGCCGACTCCCGGGCAATCACCAGCACCACTCTCCTGGCGTGTAGCAGCACTCGCGCCGCCACCTTGAGCACCCGTTCGCGCACGCGGCGCAGCCCCCGGCCCTCGACCGTGGCCTGCTCGAGCAAGACGCGCGCGGCGTGCACGAGGTCGTAGGCCAGCGCGTTGAGCAGCAGGCGCACCTCGTTGTTGGCGAAGGCATCGATTGAAACCGAGCGCCGCACGGGCGGATGGCCCTGGTAGTTGGACTTGGGCCGTCTGGCCGAGGAGAGCGCCGGGCCCCACGGCCATCCAGTCACCGCCCGTCAGGGCGCCCCAGCCCATCGCACTCCCCATGCCCTTCTGGGCCCGGGTCGCCGCGCTCGTCCTGCTCCCGGGCACGGCCCACGCGCCCGGCCAGGTCCCGGAATGTGAGAGGGCCCGCTCGCACAAGAACGAGCACCTGGCGGGCCAGCGCCATCCGGTGACGGGGGTTCTCTACAACAGCGGTGGCTACCCCATCTTCGAACCCATCGCGGAAATCACCATCCCCGAGGAGCTCCGCGGCCCCGAAGTGAGCGATGCCCGCCAGTTCGCGGATGCCACACGCCAACTCCGAGAAATACTCGAGATCAGGCCGGAGGCGGTGCCCACTTTGACCCCTGAGCAACTCGATGCCATCAAGAAGGGCTGGCCACGCATCCCGGAGTTGACCTGGCATCACCATGAAGATGGTGTGACGCTTCAACTGGTCGCTCGTGACACTCATGTCAGGACGGGCCATTCTGGAGGCCGGGAAGCTTCTGGTGGACGTCACGAGTAAGGGGAGAAGAAAACGTGCGTTGCACCATCTACAGCCCGGTCGTTGACCATCAGGCCATCCATTCCATGCGGGACGTCCTTCCCGGATGGTTGTTGCACTGGGAGGGCGAACCTGAGCGGTGGAGTTCCGCGAGTTTCACGAGCGCCCAGGGAACGCTCACCTTCAATTCGCTGGAGTATGCCGGGCCATTGGATCAGTTCAGCAGGATCATCCTGGGAACCAGCAGTTACTTCTGGCGACGCGAGGATCTTCCTAAATCCACCAGAAAGGAGCTGATTCACTTCGTGGGAGGAACCAAGTGGCTGGTCGGCGTCGTGGGAACCTCCGAGGTCCTCTCTGAGGATGTCTTCCTGAAAGCCGCACTGGAACTGGCGCGCAGCTTGAATGGGAGAATCTTCGTCAATGGCACGGACCTCATTTCCCCGGAACCACGGGCCTAGCTTGTCCCAAGACGGCGCCCTGGAACCGGCGGGCCGACAATGTCCGGTGGACATTTTTTCCGGTCACCCTCCAGCCCTTCTGGTGAATAAGGCGGGTTGAGCACTACCCCTATGGGAAGATGACGTCTGGAATGTCGATGGTGCGAGGCCCCTCCTCCCACAGTCTCAGCGTGACGTTGCCTTGCGGCTCTCCTCGGATGGCTGGCACCTCCACCACCACCCGATCTCTCTGGCCTGGCGGAATCGTCGTGGCCTCCCAGGAGAGCCCTTCCATCGGCACGCCGTTCACGGACAGAGCGGCCCCAGCAACCGTCCACGGCGTCGTGCCAGAGTTCTCCAACCAAACCTCCAGCGCGACAGTCTTGTCCGAGCGGTAGCTCGCTCCGCGCGTCACGGTGAGTTCGCCTTCCGTGTATCCCTTCGAGCCCTGGTAGAACTCGTGGAACTGGATGGCATTTGACCCCAATGCTCCGCTGAGGATGAGCCCCCGGAGTCCACCGGACTGATGGAGCCTGGCCGCTGCTCGCGCAAGTGCCTCGCGCAGTTGCGCTGTCCTGGCACGCTCCTGGAGCAATTCCCGTCGAAGAGACTCCCGAGTGCGCTCGTCGCGGGACACCTCCACCTGGTGCGTCGCCTGCCCCGAATGGCCCACCAGCATCAATGAGATGCCGCTCGGGGAAGGCTCTCCCTCGAAGTGCACTGTGAGCCGCAGCCGTTCCCCCTCGGCCATGTCTGGCGGCGGCATCAACGTGAGGAGCCGGCGGTCACGGACGACCTGCTCGAAGCGAACCTCGTCCTGCAATTCCACGAACGCGGGAGCGTCGAAGCGCAGGTTCGTTGCCAGGCCGGGACTGACACAGATCTCCCGGCCCCCCGTCGGGGAGGCCAGCTCAACACGTTCCACGGTCTCACACGCACCAACCCCGGGCGGTGTCCGCGGTGAACTCTGCAGCAGCACGAGGAGCAGGACCGATGGGGGCGGTAGGGGCACGGTACGAAGCCTCCAGATGAGGAGCTGATCAATCGAAGCGGCGGACCGGAACGATGCTCACGGAGGAGTCGATGAGCGCCACATCGCCCTTGCTGCCGGGCTCCTTCGGAATGCCCAGATCCGCATTCCGCACCATCTGGAGACAGACCGGCAGCACCTCGCCGGTCGGGAAACGAACCTGGGTGAAGCGTGCATAGACGCGGTCCTTCCCGAAGAAGACGCGTCCGGTGAAAAGCGCTCGATCAGGGATCGCCCCCCAAGGGCCAATGTTCTCGGTGGTGATGGGCCCCTCTCGCACCGGGAAGATCCCATTGACGAAGGGCGGGAACATGGTCCCGTGCCACCCGAACATGCCGAAGCGCTGGTGAATCGCAGCAGCTCCGGGGGGACACTCCTCCGGAGGGGGCGGGCGCGACTGCGGCCCGCTGACACAGCCGGGGGAGCCGGCAACACAACCGGCTGCAACCAGGGTACGGATCGTCTTCTTCATCTTGGGCTCCTCGCTTTTCGTCGCGGCGGCGACGGGCGCGGGCGGGAGTGCCGCGCCGGGAACAACTTCCACCTTTTTGGCCGGAGCCACGACTTCCTGGCCGGAGTTGCCCCGGGGCGTCGCGGAAGAGGTGGGTGACGCCTTACGTGGGGTGACCCCGGGCACGAGCAGCAGGAGGGCCGCGGTGAGAACGAGCCCGCCAGCCACCCACCATCGCCGGGGCCACTGGCGCCGGGGCGCCCCCGGAGCGGGGGATGGGGAGCGCTTTTCCTGGCCGCTTCTCGGAAACATCGGCGTGCGCCAGGAGGAGTCCGCCTGGGTGCACTGCTCCAGCAGGTCCTCCGCGAGTGCCTTCGCGTCCGGGTAGCGGTCCTCGAGCTTCTTCTCCAGCAACCCCATGCACACGTCACTCAAGACCTGGGGCACACGCGGGTTGAGCTCATGCGGGGCCGGCGGCGTCTCCTCGAGGATGGCCCGATTCAACCCGGGGTTGTTCCGGTCTCCAAAAGGGAGCGTGCGCGTCAACAGCCCGTAGAGGACGACCCCCAGGGCCCACAGGTCATCTCCCGGCGAGAAGGGGTAGTGCTCGCCCTCCCACTGCCGGGCGAAGCGCAACGCCTCGGGGCTGCGGTACTCGGCGGTGCCCGGCGGCAGCCGCATCGTCAGACGGAGTGCCCCCTCCTTGAGGCCCGCGGCGCCGAAGTCCACCAGCACCGGTTGCCCGTCCGACTCGCGCACGATGATGTTGGCCTCCTTGATGTCCCGGTGCACCACACCCGAGGCGTGCACGTCCGCCAGGGTGAGCGCCAGGGGCAGCAACACCCGCATCACCAACTCGAGCGCGGAGGGATTCTCCTGTTCTGCCCAGACGTCGAGCGTACGGCCCTCGACGAGCTCCAAGGCCAGGACGAGGAAGCACGGCTCCTCCTCGGGCCAGAGGCCATAGCCGTGGAAGGTCACCACGTTGGGGTGCCGCATCAGACGGAGCGCAGCCGCCTCCCGGTCACCTCGCGGAGTGATGCGCACCAGCTTGACGGCGTAGGGCCGCCCGCTCCGCCTCGCACGGTACACGGTTCCGAAGCTGCCAGAAGCAATCGTTCCCTCGATGGTGAAACCCGCCACCTCCGTGCCAGGGGTGAGCACAGGCACCGCCCCCCACAACTGACCGTCTTCGTCGAGCATGCCGCGTCCCTCCGGAAGCTCCGGACGCTACCAGAGAGAGGAGGGGGCGGGCCCTGACCTCTGGGGTTGGGCATGGGATGAGGGATGGGAACCCGGGGGCCTCGATACCCTCACCCCGTCCCTCTCCCGGAGGGCGAGGGGTTCTCCGCGCCAGAGGTCCTTGGGGGTTCTCTGTGTCTTCCGTGCCTGAGCTGCCTGGGGGTACTTTGATTCAGGACGCTTCGGTGAGGGCGAGCACCACTCGCTCCGTGCCGACATCGACGGGTTGGGACACCGTCCTGCCCGACGCGCTCGTCGCCTTCACCGTGTAACGCCCGGCCGCGGGCAGGTACGTGTGGAACACTCCCGACTCCGGGTGCGCCGTGAAGCGCTCCCCGTTCGGCCACGTCACCTGCTCCACCGCCACCGTGACCGGCCCCTCCGACCGGAAGGACTCCGGCACCTGCACCGTGAGCGACGGGCCATCCAGGAAGCGATCCATCAACACCTGCCAGAAGCCTCGCGCTCCCTCCACCATCGGCTCGAGCGGCCGCTTCGGCCCCGGTGACACGAACGGCAGCTCCACCAGGTACGCCAGCGTCCCGAAGCTCCAGTAGAACCAGTCCTGATCCGTCCCCGCCACCGGATACAGGTGGCGCACCGCCTCGTAGCGCTTGCCTTTCGGCAATGGCGCCACCGCGTCGATCATCCCGGGCGCCACCGCCCACGCCGCCGAGGGCTTCGGCTCACGGGCTCCTTCCACCGTGTACGGCACGAGCAGGCGGCTCGCCGCCGCGTGGTACGACACCATCGCGACGAAGCGCCACGCCTCGCCCAGCTTCATCATCGCCTGCACCTCGGGCTCCGAGCCCGCCGCCGGCCCTCGATAGAACGGAGAGCGCGCATCCGCGCTGTTGTAGCGGTCCTCCACGCTCCCCCACTGGAATGGATAGTTGCGGTTGAGGTCCACGCCGTACTCGAACAGCCCCAGCTCCGCCGCCTGCTCGTCCTTGCGCCGGTTGGTGCGCCCCCGCTCGGTGGACACGTGCCAGTACCCGTGGCTTCCATCGGGATTCACCAGCGGAACGACCACCACATGGAACGTGCTCAACCACCGCGCGACCCGCTTGTCCTTCGCGTTCTCCAACAACCAGCGCGCCGCGTCGAGCGGCAGCTCGGGTGTCACCACCTCGTTGGCATGGGTGCCGGCGCACAACAGCAGCGCCGGGCGGGTGTGGTCGTCCAACGCGTCGCCAATGAGCAACGCGAGCAGGGGCCGGTCCTCGTGGGTACGGCCGACCTCGATGATGCGCGTGCGCTCCGGAGCCCGTGCGGCGAGGGCCCTCATCGCCCGCTCGATGAGCTCGGGATCCTTGATGCCCTCGACGAAGCCATCGCGCACGGGCGCCTTGCGGGCCTGGGCCAGGCGCTCCTCGAAAGTGGAGTCCAGGAAGCGGTAAGGCACCCCGGGATGCATCTGGAGCACGCTGACCGAGCTCGCGCGCAGCAGGTGCACACCCAGCTCGCTCGCGATGTACACATCCGCGTCCGCCTCGCGCGCGACACGGCGCAGATGACGGCGCAGCTCCGGAGCGAACTGGAGGCCCCGCTCGACATGCACGAGCCACTCGAGCGTCAGGCCATCACGAGCCGACGCCTCCTCCTCCGGAGGATCCGGCACGAACAGCGACACCCGCACGTCCGCGGCCTGATTCCTGTGCGCGTACACGCCGAGCGAGCCCCCGGCGAACGCCGCGTCGGACCAGACGAGGCTCGCGAGCTCCGCCTTGGTGCGGGCGTCGTACACGTGGACGGCGAAGGCCGGCCCGGCGGCGAAGAGCACGAGCTCGAGCTCCGCCACCTTCGCGAGTCCAGGCACCTTCGCGCGCACGCCGCTGTCATCCGAGCGCGTCCTGTCATAGCGAACGAAGCCCACCGTCTCCCGGCGCCCATCCACGTAGAGGCCATAGCCCGTGAGCGCGAACAGGGGCTGGGTCGCGCGTACCTTCGCGCGGAAGAGGAGGGCCAGATCGGCACGGGCCGGATTCTGGATCCTCGCGCGCACGAAGGGAGCCGGTGACGCGGCCTCGTCCTCCTGGATGAAGTAGTTGCGGAGCGCCTTCGGCGTGGTGAGCGCGAGCGCGTCCCCCTCGGCCTTCCACTCGCCGACGGTCTCCGCCGGCTTCCACGCGACCGGGTGCTCGCCACGAGGGATGGGGTAACCCTCCCCTCGCGCGAGACCCGCGGCGAGCAACACGGCGAGGACGAGCGCCCCGCCGGACCTCAAGGCTTCGACTCCGCGACCACGGAGCTCGTGGCCGAGGGCACGCCGATGTAGCTCAGGAAGTCGATGTAACGGTCTCGCTTGGAAACATTCTCGAACGCGCCCACCTGCTGGCGGTCCTCCATGAAGCTCCAGACGTTCGCGTATCCCGGGAGCCCCAGGTGCTCCTGTGCATGCAGCCCGCCGTGGACGATGTAGTGCCAGTACGACTCCAACTTGTGGAACTTGTGGGAGATCAACGTCCGGAGGATCACGCTGCGCTCGTCGAAGGGCAGCTGGCGCACGTTCTCCCGGTACTGGGGAGGCAGCTGCTTCCACTGCTCCTCGGCGTTGGACGGGTAGTAGACGCGGATGGGCACGCCCAGGGAACGGGCGGCGCGAGCGATGGACGGCAGCGCCTTGTCCGTGAGCATGTTGCCCTTGACGGCGATGATGCGCCCCTGCTCGAACATCAGGCGCACGTAGCGGTAGTTCTCGTCCGTCTGGAGCCAGCCGAATCCCTGCGTCCAGCGCGCGGGCTTGAGCTGACGCGCGTAGTTGGCCCACAGCTGCCGCCGGGCGCGCTCGAACACACCGCTGATGGCGGCGCGCTCCTCCTTCGGCAGGGACGCCCACTCCTCCTCGATGGCGGCCCGCGTCGCCTTCACCTGCTTGTCCGTGAAGGCCGCGACGAAGTCCTCGCGGGTCGGCGCCCGCTTCACCACGGCCCTCAGCACGTGGTGCAGCCGCACCACCGTCGGGTCATAGTCGAAGAGCCACGCCCACTGGCTCCGCGCATGCGCGATGTATGAATAGCCCTGATCGGCTCCGAGCCCGACGTACCCGCCCCCCACGTTCTTGATGGCATCCCCGAAGAGGTACTGGAGCACCTCGTTCGACTTGACGTAGCTCATGGGGTCGCGGCAATCGACGCGCGCCTTGCCCACGCGGCCACAGAGGGGAATCTCGAAGACGTCCGTGTCCTCGACGACCGCGAACGCCTTGGCGCGCTCCTCCTCGCTCGGAGGCTTCGGATCCGCCGGCCGGCCCGGGGGCTCCGTCATGAACCGGGGCGGCCACGCGGACAGCTGGGGCGTCGTCGAGGCGCAGCGGAAGCTCAGGCGGTGGAGCCCGCTCTTGGGACGCTCGCCCCGCCGCCAGGAACCGCGCAGCATCTCCTCGGGCCAGTACCAGGAGCCTCCCTTGAGCACACGCTGGGTGTAGCCCTTGCACGGGCTCGCGCCGTCGCACGGCCCCTTCGGGTTGGCGCGCAGGCACGCCTCCCCACACGCCTTGTCACAGCCCTTGAAACAGGGCGTCCACCAGTCCTTCACCCACTCGTACCCGTTGCCCGCCATGTCGTAGAGGCCGTAGGCACCGGGCGGGTAGCTGCCAGGCGGCCGCGTGGCGTCTCCCGGACAGCCCTTGTAGTTCGCCTTGTCGCACGAGGGCGCCTCGTCGCCCCACGGGTACGTCTTCCCCTCGGGCCCGCGCGCGGCCTTCTCCCACTCGGCCTCCGTGGGCAGCCGCTTGCCCGCGAACACGCAGTACTGGTGCGCCAGGTCCCAGGTGATGGGCACCGCGGGCAGCTCGGGCTTCTGGAAGCGCGCGTAGTACGGTGGACGCTGCAGCTTCGGACAGGCCCCCGCTCGCTCGCACCGGCTGTAGTCGGCGATCGTGACCTCCTTCGCATCCAGGTAGAACGTCTCGACGAACACCGGGTGCCGGGGCTTCTCCGCGGCCTGGTGATCATCGGCGCCCACGATCGCCTCTCCCCCCTCGATGCACACCATGCCGGGCGGCGGCGTCTTCTCGCACGGCACCGCCGTCACGAGCCACAACAGAACCAGTTCGAATGCCATCGCGGGCGATGCTACCCGCTGCCCTTCCCCCTCCGCGAGATCTCTTCCCTCCTCCTCGTGGGCCCCTGCACCACCCCGGAAAGACAGCCATCGCCTGCTGTCTGATCTGGCGAAGGGGCACTCGCTCCCCCGCCCGCTCTTGTCAGCCATTGCACGAGGTGAATGATTGCGCCTCAAACAATGTCAAAAACAAAACACTCCTCCTTCCTCCTCTGCTGCCTCGCGGGTGTCACGTCGTGGCTCACGGGATGCCTCGCGGCCCCCGAGGAGCTGGAGACGGGACAGCCGGAGCCGGTCCAGGCGTCGGCCCGCCGGGAGCTCGCCCCGGCCATCACCCTGCCCATCGAGGTGCTCGGGGCCGAGGGCGTCACGAAGAGCGTGACGGTGGGCCTGACGGCCCAGGACGCGCAGCAGCCCCTGCGGCTCTGGCTGCAGGTGTACAACCTGAGCTACGCGAACAAGGCCAGTGTCCGTTTCAACTCCGGTGCCTGGCTGCCCCTGAGCAACACCACGGTGACCGTCGAGGGGCTCGGGAAGAACTACGGAGGCATTGGCGGCGCCTTCTCGACGGTGAAGCTGAACCTGGGCGTTCCCACCGGGGCGCTCGTGGCGGGCTCGAACCAGATCGCCTTCCGGTTCAACACCTCGGATGGGCGCTCCATCGGCTACCGGGTGCTGAAGCTCAACCTGCTCCGGGCCGATGGCAGCCGCGTCCTGCCGGACTCCCTCTTCGTGCAGGAGGATCCCAACACCTGGAAGCCCCCGCTCACGGATGCCTTCTCCATCGCCGAGGGCGAGAAGCTCTGGCGCACGCGGCAGTTGAGGCGCTCCTACAAGGACTCCACGGCCATCCGGGCCCGGTGCATGGACTGCCATGCCCAGGACGGACGGGACTTGAAGTATTTCAATTACTCGAATGCCTCCATCATCGAGCGCTCGAGGTTCCATGGCCTGAGCGACCTGGAGGCCCAGCGGGTGGCCTCGTACATCCGGAGCCTGCCCGTACCCAATCCGGGGCGGCCGTGGAACCCGCCCTATCAGCCCGGGCCGGGGCTGGATTCCAGGCCCGTCGAGCAATGGGCGGCGGGAGCTGGCGTGGACGCGGTCGTGGAGCAGAACCGCGACATGCTGCGGTACCTCTTCCCGGCGGGCATCACGAAGGAGGCCATCTCCACGGCGAGGAACCTCAGCGCCCGCGAGGTGCCCATCTTCTTCCAGCTCCCCGACTGGAATCACTGGCTGCCGGCCATCCATCCCAAGGACGCGTGGGGGGATGCCTTCGTCAATGACAGACTCAACATGGCCTACAACGGCGAGGGCACCGCGACGCCCACCGAGTCCATGCGGCAGCTGGCCGCGCGGGTGAAGGCCGCCGGCTACACCCACTACCGCAACCTGCTCTACTACCCCAACGGCCTGTGGAACCTGCGCCTCTTCGAGTTCCTCTCGCCGAGGTTCCCGAGCGCCACCAACGGCCTGACCGCCGAGTACTCGCGGAAGGTCTACTCCACCGCGCTCTGGCACGTGGTGAAGACGTGGGAGGTGATGCAGGAGTTCGGGCTGGAGGACAAGGCCCGCCTGGTGCACCCCTCCTCGCGAGACACCCGGGCGTGGATGACCAACAGCACCTTCGATGCCTCGCCCCACATGATCAAGCTGCCGGTCAACAACACGGGCATCAAGGACAACAGCCCGTTCATGTTCACCTACTTCTCGATGAGCTGGTACCACGTCGCGCTCGTCCTCTTCAATGGCAACCATTCGGATGGAGCGGACCGCAGCTCGCAGCGGCCCCTCGACTGGGGCTATGTGCCCGGCGCCATCAAGGGGCTGAGCCGCACGCCCCTCGGCACCACGCCCGTCCAGGGGTTGCTCACGCTCTACCTGGCCAAGGGGATGCAGACCGCGGACAACACGCTCAAGCCCAACGCGCCGTACGGGGCGGGGTGGACGCCGAGGACCTCGGGGGACCTGAGCCGCTTCGTCGTGACGGATCTCATGCCGGGGTGGTCGGACATCACCCACGCGGAGCGCGCGGCCATCCTGCAGGCCTTCCTGTCCACCTGGTGGGACAAGACGCGCCAGTACAGCGTCTCGGACTGGCTCAACGGGGGCGGCGCGACCACCACCGAGGTCATCAACGGCTTCTACGACGGCTCCCTGGGCAACCGGATCTACTTCATGCTGCCGCGGTTCAAGTACCACGGGGCGGACCCGGCGCTCGTCAACACCATCGCCGACTGGGCCAAGACCGTCTGGCCCCAGGGCGACTGGGCGAGGGTCAAGAACGCCACCTGCGCGCCTCATGGCCCGTACATCCAGTGCACCAGCGACGTGACCTGATGCGTGGGGGGACTCACCCCTTCGGCCGGGAAGGTGCTAGACGTCGCCCGCCATGAGTGAACCGACCGTCCCCGCGGGCCCCCGCCGCGCCACGCTGGCCTTCATCTTCGTCACCGTCCTGCTCGACATCCTGGCCATGGGGATGATCATCCCCGTGCTGCCGAAGATCGTCGTCTCCATGCTGGGCGGCGACACCGCGCGGGCCGCGGGCGTCTTCGGCGTGTTCTCCACGGCCTGGGCGCTGATGCAGTTCTTCTTCTCGCCGCTGCTCGGTGCCGTCTCGGACCGCTTCGGCCGGCGGCCGGTGATCCTCCTGTCCAACTTCGGGCTGGGGCTCGACTACATCCTCATGGCGCTGGCGCCGACGCTGGGCTGGCTGTTCGCGGGCCGGGTCATCTCCGGCATCACCTCGGCGAGCATCAGCACGGCCAGCGCCTACATCGCGGACGTGACGCCACCGGAGAAGCGCGCCGCCAGCTTCGGACTGATCGGCGCCGCGTTCGGCGTGGGCTTCGTCCTGGGGCCCGCGCTCGGCGGGGTGCTGGGCGGCGTGGATGCGCGCCTGCCCTTCTGGGTGTCCGCGGGCCTGAGTCTGGCCAACGCGCTGTACGGCCTGTTCGTCCTGCCGGAGTCCCTGCCTCCCGAGCGGCGCAAGGCCTTCGAGTGGCGGCGCGCCAATCCGGTGGGCGCGTTGAAGCTGCTGCGCTCGAACGCCGAGGTGCTCCGGCTGTCGAGCGTCCAATTCCTCTATCAGCTCGCCCACGTCGCGCTGCCCAGCGTGTTCGTGCTGTACGCGGGCTACCGCTTCGGCTGGGACGAGCGCACCGTGGGGATCACCATGGCGGGCGTGGGCCTCAGCTCCGGGCTCGTGCAGGGAGTCCTGGTGCGGCCCACCGTGAAGAAGCTCGGGGAGCGGCGCGCCCTGATGCTGGGGCTGTTCTTCGGCGCGCTGGGCTTCATCCTCTACGGCCTGGCCCCGACCGGGCTCGTGTTCTGGCTCGGCGTGCCGGTGATGGCGCTGTGGGGGCTCACCGGCCCCGCGGCCCAGGGGTTGATGTCCCGCCGCATCAGCCCCTCGGAGCAGGGCCAGTTCCAGGGCGCGCTCTCGAGCATCATGGGCATCGCGGGGATGATCGGCCCCGCGATGTTCACCCAGACGCTCGCGTACTTCATCGGCCCGGGGCTCGGCTGGGGTCTGCCCGGCGCGCCCTTCCTGCTCGCCGCGCTGATGCTGGTGTGCGCGATCGGCCTGGCCGGCTGGGCCACGAGCCCGCGCGAGGAGGCCGCCGTTAGCCCTACCGCCTGACGCAAGCTACAGGCAGGAGTCCAAGGTTCCTGTACGAGGGAACCGCAATAGACACATACAGGGTTGACGTAGTGGGAGTTACCCGAGAAGCTCGACATTTGTGCCACGTTCCGACTGGCCCAGTTGGCACTGGGACGAGAGGACACGAAGCACAAAGAAAACCCACCTTTAACTAAAGGTGTCGCACAGCGACGGGCTCAGACCACTTGCGGCGCAGGTACTCAGCCACCAGTCGACGATGGCAATGCTCTGAAGTGGCTTCGCTACACAGCAAGCACCCACGGTCGAAGAGCGTCGGCGTAAACTTATCCTCGACGCGCCGCTGCTCCAAGAGAGCCAAGAAGCGTCGCTCGTACTCTCCCCAATCTCCCTTCTCCTTCTTGTAGGCAGCAAGCATATCTTCCGTCGGAGCAAGCAATGGCTCGTACACGTAGTCGATGCCTCCAATGACGCGTAGAAACCAAGCCAAATCCTGAGCTTTGGCAAAGCCTGCGAGTTGCGAAGTGTTATTGAGACGAACGTCGATTACGCGCTTTACCCCTGCGGTTTGGAGGCGCTTGAAGAAGTGCTCGGCGGAGGTCTGCGTGAATCCAATGGTCATCAGTTCCATAGAATCCCCTCTACCACGAGACCTACTGTCGCGTTCCCCGTTCGTCATGTGAAGGGGAGGACTCATCCTGCTCCGCCCCCACCTCCGTGTAGGCAATGGTGGCACCACGTATCTCGTAGGCTCGCGTAAGCGGTTCTCCCATCGCTTCGTGCACGAACATGTCACGCATTCGCTGCCCTGTAAGCTTGAGCAATCTTAGCTCGGTCGCTGCATTTTCCTCGACACGACCGTTCGCCAAAATATGACGAATGCAAGCACCGCGTGCCCCCAAGTGCCGCGCGACTAGGATGTTACGGTGGCAGTCCAACGGATCCTTTTCCGTGCACATGAGAGCGATGCGGTAACGCTGAGTTCCCTTTAGTACCCGCTCCAATCCTGCTTGAAAAAAAGAGGTTTTTGCTATGAGTTCGTAAACGGCGGTGCCATCGCGGTAGCAGGCACGATCCTTAGGCCGTGCGCCTAGTTCCTCCCCTAGAAAGGAGTAGGCTATCCCTGCCTCGGCCAGAACTACCTTCAACGCGGACCGATTGAACTGCGGCGTGAAGCGAGAAAAAGGCGTCGAGCGCACATCGGCTACTGCGGTGATTCCGGCACCCCGCAGAAGCGCGGTGAACTTCTTCACATCGTGGTTGGAGTGACCAATGGTGTAGATCACCAGTGAATCGCTTCCACCCATGGTTCGCGAACCACCGCTCATGCCATCAACCTAGTAGAAGAGGACGTTATTGACCATGACCCAACAACGACCATCGTCCTTGAATGGATTGGCGAGGCCCAAACGCACATGAGCTAATCGCCGCCTCTTGCGTAACTCTACGACTGCCTCCAGTCCACCTTCCTCATACATTGCGCGGATTGTCCTACTGACCACCGGAAAATTGTAAGACACGCCCTCAGCGTCATAGAACCAACACCGTAATTGAGGGCCTTTGGGCTTTTCTCTCTCTTCGAACCCCATCCGCCTACAATCGACGGAGACGGCCCCGAGAGACGGGCAATCGCTCCCTTCCAATACGTACATTCCTGACTTTAAATGACCAGCAAATAGCTGCCTCACCGACGCATGCTCACTCTCCGCCAGCCGTGACGGTAACTGTGCGGGCGGAACACTACCGATTAACTCGGGCTCCTCCTTAATGATCACGTCCTCTCGGGCATGAGGGAGGCCACGCGTATTGCGTGCCTTCGAGGGAACGAGTTGCACAACATTCCCCATCTCGAAGAGGTGCTCACCCGCCATTTCCTCGGCCCAGTGCTGACCCGGTCCAGCCAGCGGCCGTACCATGCACTTACGTTCCAAGTCCCAACCAGCAACGCACACATGCCCGTTATGCATGAGGGTTACGTCAGTGACGATGATCTGCATATCCCCCCTACCTCAATTGATGGACGGCAAGAAGCATACCACCCAGTAGCCCCATTTACGATGTGGGGGCGAGAACAGCACCGCCGCTCGGCTCTTGGTGGCACACTACTCCCACTCCGCCCAGCCTGTGCGCGATCGGCCTGGCCAGGTGGGCCACGAGCCCGCGCGAGGAGGCCGCTGCGGCGGCTCCGGCCCCCACGCCCTGAGCGGGGCTCAGGTCTCGTGCAGGACGCGGCCTTCCATGCCGCCGGCCACGGTGATGACCTCGCCCGTCACGTGGCCGGAGATGCGGTCGGAGGCCAGCGTCACCACCACGCGCGCCACGTCCTCGGGACGGCCCACCTTGCGCAGCGGCATGGTGCGTGTCACCCGGTTGATGAAGGCCGGGTTCTCCAGCTTGTCCTTGTGGCGCTCCACCGCCGTCCAACCCGGGCACACCGTGTTCACCCGGCCCATCGGCGCGATGCGGGTGATCTCGTTCTTCAGGCTCTTGAGGAAGCCGCTCGCCAGCGCGCCCTTCGCCGCCGCGTAGTCCGAGTGCCCCGCCTCCCCGAACAGCCCCGCCGTCGAGGCGATGATGATGATGTTGCCCGTGCCCGTCTTCTCCACGTGGCGCAGGAAGGCGCGGCAGCTCAGGAAGACGCTGTCCAGGTTCTCCGCCAGCGTCCGGCGCCAGCGCTCCAGCGACATCTGCCACACGCCCTCGTCCGGCGGCGGCCACACGCCCGCGTTCGCCACCAGCACGTCCAGCCGGCCCAGCTCCTTCACCGCCGCGGGAACCATCGCGTCCACGTCGGACTCGGACGTCAGGTCCGCTCGCACCGCCGTGCCGCCCAGCTCCTTCGCCAGCGCCTGGGCCTTGTCCTCGCTCCGGTGGTAGTGCACCGCCACCTTCGCCCCTTCGTCCGCGAAGGCCCTCACCACCGCGCTCCCGATGCCCCCCGCCCCCCCGTGCCGAGCCCTCCCTTGCCTCGAAGATCCGTATCCATGGGCCGCCCTCTAGCAGAGCAGGCCGCTACTCCTCCAGGGCCTGTGCTCCGAACTTCCTGGCCGCCTCGAGGAACTCGTCACTGAGGCGCGTACCGCGAACGGCTCGCGACAACGTCAGCGCCCCGTACATGAGCGCCAGCAACGCGATCGCCTTCTCCCGGGCCTTCTCCCCCTGCCCCACCAGGCCACTCAAGTCATGGATGAACCCGTTGAGCTCGCTCTCCAGCGCTCCCCGGTAGGGCTCCCCTTCCCTCGCGACCTCCGAGGCGATGCTCGGCAGGGGACACCCCACCTCCGGGTTGTCCCGGTGCTTCCGCGACAGGTAGCGCTCCAGCACGCTCATCATCGGCGTGCGCGCGGGGTCGTTCGTCGCCCGCTGGAGCATCGCCTTCCACATCGCCCGCGCCGTGCTCCGGATGGTCTCGGTGAAGAGCTGCTCCTTGGACTCGAAGTGCCCGTAGAAGCCCCCCACCGTGAGCCCCGCCCCCTTCATCACGTCCATCACGGAGCTGCCTCGAATCCCCCGCTCCCGCAGCAGCGCCGCGGCGGACTCGAGGATGGCCTCGTGGGACTTCTGCTTCTGCTCCGCTTTCTGGCTCATGCCGCCACCTCGCGCCGGTTCATGATGGGGATAATGTTTCGCCCCTCATGGGTCAAGGCTCGCTCGGACTCCGGACGAGGGGCGGCCCGGGGGCTCAGAGCCGCTCGAGGACGGTGGCGATGCCCTGGCCTCCACTGACGCACAGCGTGATGAGCGCGGTCTGCTCGCCGGTCCGCTCCAGCTCGTCGAGCGCCGTTTACCGCGTCGATGACGTAGCTCGTGGTCATGTTCGCCCCTCTTCGTGAACACTAATTACGACCGCAATATGATATGGACAATCCGCAACCGGGCCCGGCGCAAGGACGGATGGCGCCAAGGCTCTTTTCAAGCAGGCGCCGCCCGGCCATGGTGCGCGCGTCCATGAGCTTCTCGCCTCCCCTCACTCCCCCCTCCGAGGTCACCGCCGTCCTGCGCGAGCGCGGCTACGCCGTCCTCAGCCGCTCCGGCCTGTGCGAGCTGGTGGGTACCCCCGCCTCCTCACTCGATGCCCTGCGCCCGACCTGGGAGGGTCTGCTTCCCGATGGTTACCTGCGCGACGGCGGCCGCTATCGCTCCCGCAGGCACTCGTGCTTCGTCGTCGAGGGCTCGGAGGTCAGACCCGTGCCCCACCGCGCCCACTGGCAGCCCGTCGAGTACAACGCGCTTCATGGCGGGCTGGAGCGGTGGTTCGAGCCGATGACCTCCGCGGTGGTCGATCAGCCGGTCTGGGCCCAGTTGCTGCGCGGGCTCGCCGCGTGCTGCTCCGCTATCAAGGGGGCACAGCCGTGGTTCGTCGAGGCCCATCAGTTCCGCATCGACACCACGGATGGCATTGGCCGGCCGACTCCCGAGGGTGCGCATCGGGACGGCGTCGACTTCGTCGCCGTGCTCCTCGTCGGACGCGAGGGCATCAAGGGCGGCGAGACCCGCGTGTTCGAGGCCTCCGGACCCCATGGCATCCGGTTCACCCTCACCGAGCCTTGGTCAGCTCTGCTGCTCGATGATGAACGGGTGATTCATGAGAGCACCCCGATCCAGCCCCTGGGTGAACGGGGGCACCGGGATACCCTGGTGCTGACGTTCCGCTCCAGGGGGTTCCAGGGGCCCACCGCTTCGGCGGGGTGAACGGGTTCAACCCCAGGGACTGATACCCTCACCCCGTCCCTCTCCCGAAGGGAGAGGGGATATTGTGGGCGAGGTATCGACTCGAGTGGCTCAGGCGTCGAGGCGCAGGAGCTTGCGCGCTTCCTGCGGCGTCGCCAGCGTCCGGCCCTTCGCCTTCGCTCGCTTCGCCGCCTCCGCCACCAACTCCCAGTTGCCCTTCGCCAGCACGCCCTTGGACACGTAGATGTTGTCCTCGAGCCCCACTCGCGCGTTACCGCCTCGCTCCGCCGCCAGCTCCACGAACGGCAACTGGTGCCTCCCCACCCCCGCCACCGTCCACGTGCTCCCCTCCGGCAGGGACTTGATCATGAAGTCCAGCGCGTCCTCCCGCGCCGTCAGCGCCCCTGGCACCCCCAGCACGAAGTCGAAGTGGCCCGGCAGGTCCGCTACCCCTTCCTTCGCCAGCGCCCTCGCCTCGTCCACCATCCCCACGTCGAAGCACTCGAACTCCGGCCTCAGCCCCAACGCCTTGATCCGCTTCGCGATGTCCCGGACCAGCGGACGCGGGTTCCAGAACACCTCGTCCCCGAAGTTCACCGTCCCCGTCGTCAGCGTGGCCATGTCCGGCCGATCCTCGCCCGTCAGCCGAAGCCCCCCGCACCGCTCGTCCACGCCCATCCCCACCGCTCCTCCCGTGGAGACCTGGATGAGGATGTCCGTCCGCTTGCGGATGGCCCGGATCGCCGCACGGAACAGCTCCGTGTCCTGCGACGGCTTGCCGTCCGGCGTGCGCACGTGCAGGTGCACCATCGCCGCTCCCGCCTCCCGGCACTTCGCCGCGTCCTCGGCGATCTCCTCCGCGCTGATCGGCAGGTAGGGCGTCTGCTCGCGCGTCGTCTCCGCCCCCACCATCGCCGCCGTAATGACCATGGGGTTCATCGCTGACCTCGCTGTTTGTCCTTCGGCACCACGCAGGTCCCGCTCGCCCGGCACACCACCACCGGCTCCGCCAGCACGTCCGCCGCCGAGTCGTTCACGTCCGGCCTCGGGCGGATCACCTTGCGCGCCTCGAAGCGCATCTTCCTCGACGTGTTCCCCGTCTGGATGATCTCCCCCTCCGCCTCGATGAAATCCCCCGCGTACACCGGCGCGAGGAACTCCACCGAGTCGTACGCCCGGAACAGGCCCTCGTCCCCATCCATCCGGATGCACAGCTCGGTGGCCACGTCGCCGAACAACCCCAGCATCCGCGCACCGTCCACCAGGTTTCCACCGTAGTGCGCGTCGTGGCTGCTCATGCGCAGCCGGATGACAGCCTTCACGTTGCTCACTTGGGCTCCCCCTCCCAGTGCACGTTCTTGTCCTCCTTGCCTTCCTTCTGGAGAACCTGGTGCACGATGTAGTTGGCCACGTCCGAGGGCTTCGTCCCCGGGCCGAAGCCCACGTCGAAGCCCAGCTCCAGCGCCAGCTTGAGATCCACGCGCGGCCCCCCCAGCAAGAGCAGCGTCTTGCCGTGGATGCCCGCCGCCTTCGCCGCCTCGATGAACTGGCGCGAGTTGTCCTTGTGCACGTCCCGCTGCGTCACCACCTGCGACACGAGGATGGCGTCCGCGTTGCGCGCCATGGCCTTCTTGATGAGCTCCTCGTTGGGCACCTGGCTTCCCAGGTTGAAGGCCTCGAACCAGGGATAGCGCTCCAGGCCGTAGTCGCCCGCGTACCCCTTCATGTTGAGGATGGCGTCGATTCCCACCGTGTGCGTGTCCGTGCCCGTGCACGCGCCGAACACCACGATGCGCCGCCCCACCTTCTCCTTGATGAGCGCGTTGAGGTCATCGAACCCGAGCTTCTTCACCACCACCTCGGGAACGTCGATCTCCGCGTAGTCCAGCGAGTGCTGCGTGCGCGCGTACACGATGAAGAACGTGTACGTGTCGGCGGCGCGCTCGGCGGCGGCCACCTTCACGTCGGAGAACCCCATCTTCCGCGCGAACACCGCCGCGGCTTCCTTGGCCTTCTCCGACAACGGAACCGGCAGCGTGAACGACAGCTGCACCACGCCGTCATCGCGCCGGTCGCCGTAGGGGCGGATGATCTGCTTCGTCGGCTTCGTCGCCATGGCCGTTACTTCCCCTTCCTGGCCGAGGACTTCGCGTACGCGACACTGCCGGCCACCTTCTCCGCCAGCGTCTCGAAGCGGTCCTTCTTCTTCGCGTCCATGTGGAAGACGAGCGACCAGGTGGTCTTCCCGTCACAACCCACGTACGTCACCGTCTGCACCGACTCCGCGCCGTCCGGCGTGGTGTCCGAGTCCACGCGGCGCGCCGCCGGGGCCTTGCCCAGCTTGAGCTGCTTCCAGCCGCCCGGCTCGCTCCCCATGGCCGCGAGGATCTTCTCCAGGCACTTCTGCGGCTTCATCCCCGTGGACTGCACCGTGCCCACGTCCACCAGCAGGTACGCGTCCCCGGCCGGGTCATCGAAGCGCTGGGTGCCATCCGCCTCGGACTGCTGCCACTCGGAGGGCACCTGCAGCGCGAGCGTCTTCACCTCGTACTTCGTCAGCTCCGCCGCCGGCTCCCCGGCCGCGAGCACCATCACCAGCAATGAGCCGAGCATCATGGCGCCTCCAGCATGTCCTGGAACGGGTTGAAGTAGTCCGGCGCCTTCTCCAGCACGCCGTCCAGCCCCTTGCCGCCCGTCTCCGTGCGCTTCACGTCGCCGAAGTGGCCCCGGCCAATCGCCGCCACCATGCCGTCCCGCTGGCACTCCTCCAGCAGCTCCATGGCCTTGCCGAACACCTCGCGCGCCCGGTTGGCGATCTTCCCGTCCTCGCGCACGGTGAACTCCTCGTCGATGCCCGCCGCCGCCCGGTGGATGTAGCTGGCCGCCTTCAGCGCCACGTACCGGTCCGCCAGCAGCGGCGTGTGCATGGCCTCCGTCATCATGCCCAGCAGCTGGATGCCCTGCCGCGTCCAGATGGCCACCAGGTCCGCCATCACGTCGTACGCGTGGCTGAAGAAGATGTCCGTCTCCTTGTGCTTGGTGGGCGGCATGTACTTCAGCGGCGCGTTGGGGAAGCACCGGCGCACCAGCATCGCCTGCGACAGCTCCAAGAGCAGCGTATCCGCCCGGTACGGGTCGATCTCGTACGAGTGCCCCAGGCCCAGCTGCCAGTCCTTCAGGCCCGCGCGCCTGGCGAAGGTCTCGTTGATGAACTGGCTGGCGATGACGGTGTGCGCCGCGTCGTACGCGTCCGCGGTGGTGATGTAGTTGTCCTCGCCGGTGTTGATGATGATGCCGGCGGCGGCGCAGATGCGGCGGCTGAAGTACTGGTCGATGAAGGTGCGCCGCATGTTGATGTCGCGGAACAGGATTCCGTACATCGCGTCGTTGAGCAGCATGTCCAGCCGCTCGTAGGCCGCGGCGAAGGCGATCTCCGCCATGCACAGACCCGACGAGTAGTTGGTCAGCTGGATGTAGCGCTTGAGCTTGCGGCCCTCGTCGTCCAGGGCCTCGCGCATGATGCGGAAGTTCTCCTGGGTGGCGTACGTGCCGCCGTAGCCCTCGGTGGTGGCGCCGTGGGGCACGTAGTCCAGCAGCGACTGCGCCGTGGAGCGGATGACGGCGATGATGTCCGCGCCCGCCTGCGCCGCCGCACGGGCCTGATCCACGTCGTCGTAGATGTTGCCCGTGGCGACGATCACGTACTTGTGCGGCGCCTGGCCACTCCCCAGCTCCTTGCGCAACGCGTCACGCTGGGCGATGCGGGACTTGAAGTCGTCCATGGCGGCGCGGGCCTCGGCGCGCACCTCGTCGCGGAGGTTCTGCTCCATCTCCGGGGAGAGGGGCCCCAGCTTCTCCGCTGGCAGCGCGGTCAGCCGCTCCACGGCCTCCATGGGGCTGCGCGCCCCCATCTGCAGCGCACGGCCGTACCAGTACGCCGCGCCCTTGTTGAGGACTCCGGCCGCCTTGAGCCGGTCGACCATCAGGTTGGCGAGCGGCACGCCTCC
This sequence comes from Archangium sp., assembly GCF_057119385.1. NCBI lineage: Bacteria > Pseudomonadati > Myxococcota > Myxococcia > Myxococcales > Archangiaceae > Archangium > Archangium sp. The sequence goes on from NZ_DBNGVP010000222.1 coordinate 25,906, forward strand.
GGCTCCCGCGTCGGAGATGCCGAAGAAGCGCAGCACGGTGCGCTCGACGGAGACGGTGGTATTGCGGCGGATGAGCTCGAAGATGGGCTCGGTGATGTCTTCCGCCAGCTTTCGCGCACGGGCGATCTGCGCGTCATCGATGAACGGACCTGGCATGGTGGCACCTTACTATACGTAACGCGTTTCGAAGAGGCGGCGCAGGGCGGGCTCGGCGCGCAACAGCTCGAGCGTGAAGTCCGCGTGCCCGGGCACGTAGCCACTGCCCACCACCATCGTCACGTCCTTGCCCACACCCTCGGCACCCAGCGCCGCCGCGGTGAAGCTCGTGGCCATGGAGAAGAGGATGACCGTGCCGCCGTCCTTCGCGCTGAGGATGGAGGCCATCTCCGTATTCCCCACCGAGGCGCAGTTGATCACCAGGTCGCACAGGGCGCCATCGGTAGCCCGGGACACCGCGTCCATGGTGTCCACCGCCTGGGTGGCATCCACCTTCAGGCCCACGTCGCACAGCCCGATGCCTTGCAGGGTATCGAGCGCCTGCTGGGAGATGTCGAGGGCCAGCAGCCGGCCCTGGCCCTTCAGGCTGCGCCGCGCCTGCGCGAGGCACAGCGCGCCGCTCTTGCCCGAGCCCAGCACCGCTACCGTCATGCCCGGGCGCAGCCACCGCGCCACGAGGGCCGGCGCGCCCGCCACGTCCAGCGCCGCCAGCGCCAGCGTGTCCGGCATGTCCGTGGGCAGCTTCGCGTAGAGGCCCGTGGCGAAGAGGATGGCGTGGCCGCGGATGTCCACCCGGTCGATGGACGGGTGCACGGCCTTCACCTCGTCGATGACGAGCGGCGTCAGGCTGAGGCTCACCAGCGTGGCGATGCGGTCGCCCGGCTGGAGCTCGCCGCGCGCCGGGTGCTTGGGGCCGATCTCCTTCACCCGGCCGATCAGCATGCCGCCCGAGCCCGTCACCGGGTTCTGCATCTTGCCGCGCTCGCGGACGATCTCCTGCACGCGGGCGGCGATGCGCGCCGGCTCCGCGCCCACGTCGTCCTTGATCTGCTTGAAGGACGCCGCGTCGATGTTGAGGCTCTCCACGTCGATGAGGAGCTCGGCCTCCCGGCAGGGCAGCGAGGGTTCGAGCTTGCGCGCCCGCTGGGGCAGCACGCCCTTCTCCCCCACCACGCGGGACAATCCGTATCGGTCGATGCTCATGGCTTCTCCAGGCCTCGGGTGGGCACGTGTCCCACCCGCTCGGGATACACGGCTAGCGTGTACCCGGGGGAACGGTGGAGCGCCAGAGGCAACGTGACCGGACGGCGACAACGCCCCGCGTCATCGCCGGCCTCGTTCCAGGGAGTGAGAAACGCCCGGGCGCCTACTCGATCGCGAGCCGCGGACCGATGACGGACAGCGAGCGCTCGAAGCGGTAGTTCACGCCGGTGTGGCCGTCCTCGAACTCCTCGTGCACGGCCTCGACGCCGCCGTTCTTGAGGTCCTCGGCCATCATCCGCGCGCCCCAGCGCAGGTTGAACTCGTCGCGCGAGCCGCAGTCGATGAACACGGTCTTCAGCTTGCGGAACGCGTCCAGGAACTTGGGCACGAAGCGCACCGGATCATGCACCAGCCAGCGGTTCCACACGTCCAGGCGCATGCGGCCCGTCTGCGCGTCGAAGGGCAGCTCCAGGTTGAGCGGCTCGCCCTTCTTCGGCGAGTAGGCCGCCGCCATGGCCAGCACGTTGATGACGCTGAAGTCCTCGCCGCGCGCCTTGGTCTCGCGGGCCCGCCGGGTGAAGTCCTGGTACCAGGCGTCCACTCCGCCCGCCTTGAGCAGCGCCGAGGCGGCCTTGGGGAGATCCGGCAGGTAGCAGTACTCGAAGTAGGCGTCCGGAGACTGCGCGCTCAGGTGCGAGAAGATCTCCGGGTGGTAGCGGCCCATCACCAGCGCGCCGTAGCCGCCCGAGCTGTGCCCCACCACCGCGCGCGCCGCCGCCTTGGGCAGCGTGCGGTACGTGCGGTCCACGCACCCCACCACGTCCTTGGCCAGGAAGTCCCGGTAGCGGCCGATGGCGTCGCTGTTCACCCACTGGCTGCCGCCCAGCGACGTCCACCCGTCCGGGAACACGCCGATGACCGGGGGAATCGTCCCCGCCGCCACCAGCGCGTCCAGCCGCTCGGGCACGCTCACCGAGAAGGCGGAGAAGTTCGTCCACGACTTGCCGCTGTTGGAGAACGCGTTGAGGAAGTACACCGCCGGGTAGCGCCGCGTGCCCTCCGCGTAGCCCGGGGGCAGGTACACCAACAGCTGACGCCGCGATGGATCTCCCAGCGCATTGGACTCCAGCGCCGGCGAGTGCATCTCCTGCGTCTCGAGGACTCCCTTCATCGCGTTCCCCCTCCAGGGACCTCCCGGCTCAGCCTCGCTGCCCGGGTTGCTTGCCGAAGAACTTCATCACCTGCTGCAGGTCCTCCCACGCCTTCTTCTTCTCCGCCGGTTGGCGCAGCAGATAGGCCGGGTGGAAGGTGGGCATCAGCTTGATGCCCTCGTACTCACGCCAGTTGCCCCGCATCTTCGTGATGGGGGTGGTGTCGCGCAGCAGCGTCTGCGCCGCGAACTTGCCCAGCGCGACGATCGCCTTGGGCTGCACCGCCCGGAGCTGCGCGAGCAGGAACGGCTCGCACGCCGTCACCTCGTCCGGCTCCGGGTTGCGGTTGTTCGGCGGACGGCACTTCACCACGTTGCAGATGTAGACGTCGTCGCGGCGGTACCCCATCGCCTCGATCATCTTCGTCAGCAGCTGGCCCGCCGCGCCCACGAAGGGCACGCCCTGCGCGTCCTCGTCCGCCCCGGGGCCCTCGCCCACGAAGGCCAGCTCCGCGCGCGGGTTGCCCGAGCCGAAGACGATGTTCTTGCGTCCGTTGCACAGCTTGCAGCGGCGGCAGTCGCCCAGCTCGCGGCGGATTTCATCCAGTGTCGGCCGCTCGCCCTCCACCACCCCGGGCAGCGGACCCGCGGTCGGGCGCACCACCTGGGCAGGGGCCTCGATGAGCCTCGACGCGGGGGCTTCCCGGCGCGCGGGAGCGGGCTCGGGGGCTCGGGCGGCCAGCGGGCGCTCGGGCTCGGGAGCCGGGGCTCTCGGGGGCGGCTGGGCGGCGGGCGCGGGCTGCGCGGCCACGGCCGGGGCGGGCTTCGCCGTCTGGGCTCGCAGACGCGCGAGTCCCGCTCCGCGCAGCTCGGCGGCCAGGCGTGCGTCTACCTGGAGGAACCGGCCACCGTCCTCCTCCTGCCAGAGGAGGTGACGGCGCAGATCCTCCAGCACTTCGCTCAACTCCTGCGAGGTCTCGGGGGCTTCGCTCACGATGACTCTGGGTTTATGGGTCCGGACGCCCCGGTTCAACCGCCTGCCGGGTAGGGTGCCCGTACGCTTACCCCAGCGTCGAGTACGACGCCATGGTGGAAATCCGTTGGGGACTGATTGGGGTCCCCGGGGGACTGATTGGGGTCCTTACTATCGAGGGGTCAGGAGGTCCTGGATGAGCCCCAGGATGGACCGGGCCACCTCGCGCTTCGTCCCGGACAGCTCCCGCTGCTTCCCGTCCCGCGTCAGCACCGTCACATGGTTCGTGTCCACCCCGAAGCCCGCTCCCGGCGCCGACACGTCGTTCGCCACGATCGCGTCCAGGCTCTTGCGCTCCAGCTTGTCCCGCGCGTACTCCACCACCCGCTGCGTCTCCGCCGCGAACCCCACCAGCACCGGCCGCTTCGCCCTCCCCGACACCCGCCGCGACGCCTCGGCCAGCACGTCCGGCGTGCGCACCAGCGTCAGCGTCTCCGGGCCCTCCGACTTCTTCACCTTCTGCTCCGCTCGCGTCTCCGGCTTCCAGTCGCTCACCGCCGCCGAGGCGATGAAGCAGTCCACCTCGTCCACCCTCGCCAGCACCTCGCGCGCCATGTCCTCCGCGCTCACCACGTCCACCACCTCGTAGCCGCTCCGCTCCACCGCCCCCACCGGACCCAGCACCACCGTCACCTTCGCTCCCAACCCCCGCGCCGCCTCCGCCAGCGCCAGCCCCATCTTCCCCGTCGACGGGTTGGAGATGAACCGCACCGGATCCAGGTACTCGCGCGTGGGCCCCGCCGTGATGAGCACGTGCCGGCCCGCCAGTGGGCCCGGAGCGAAGAGGCGCTCCGCCGCCTCCACGATGTCCTTCACCTCCGCCAGCCGCCCCGCTCCCACGTCTCCGCAGGCGAGCATCCCCGCCCCAGGACCCACGAACTGGAAGCGCGGCTCCGCTCGCAGTGCCGCCACGTTCTCCTGCGTCCGCTCGTTCTCCCACATCGCCACGTTCATCGCCGGCGCCAGCAACACCGGCCCTCGGAACGCCAGCAGTGAGGTCGTCACCGCGTCGTTCCCCATCCCCGCACGGATCCGCGCCAGCAGGTCCGCCGTCACCGGCGCCACCACGTACAGCTCCGCCCAGCGCGCCAGGTCCAGGTGCCCGAAGTTCCCCTCCTGCGCCGGATCGAAGTAGTCCGTCAGCACCGGGTGCCCGCTCAGCGCCTGGAACGTGAGCGGCGTGACGAACTGCTTCGCCGCCTCCGTCATCGCCACTCGCACCTGCGCCCCGGCACGCCCCAGCTCGCGCACCAGCTCGCACGCCTTGTACGCCGCGATGCCGCCTCCCACTCCGACGATCACCCGGCGCCCCTGCAGAGCCGAAGCTTCCATACCGGGTTCATTACGCGGGCCAGGTCGGGCTCGCAACCCCAGTGCACGGACAGGCGGGAAGACCCTCACCCCCACCCTCTCCCAGAGGGAGAGGGGGTTGACGCGGATCCAACCTGGGGCCTCGATACCCTCACCCCGACCCTCTCCCGAGGGGAGAGGGAATCTTGCTCACGGACCGAGGACGATGTCTCCCGAGGCTGGGAGTTGCACCGTGCGGATCACCGGGCCTCCCTCCATCTCCGTGTGGAAGTTCGTCCACACCAGCGTGTAGCGCCCCGGCGGGAAGCCCTGCAGCGTCACCCGCTCGCCCCTCGGCTGGTAGAGCAGTTGTCCGTAGCCCACCTTCAGCAGCGCCGTCGGCGGGCTGCTCACCGCCCCCACGTCCCCGGCAATCACCCACAGCGCGTTGCCCCTCTCGGGCGTGAGCTGCACCGTCACCGACGCCGTCCCCGGTGCCGGCCCGATGTCCAATCGCTTCTCCCCTCCCTCCACCTGCACCAGCAGCGCCGGCTCTCCCGAGAACTCGCGCGCCGCTCCCAGCGCGAAGCGGTAGTTCCCCGGCGCCACGTCCACGCTGTACTTCCCGTCCGGCCCCGTCACGATGTTCACAGGCTCGCCCCGGTCCGCGTTCACTCCCTCCAGCTGGAAGCCCGCCGCCGGCGTGCCGTCCGCCCGGTACACCGTCCCGTACAGCTTCGTCGCCGGCTTCAGCACCAGCTCCACCGGCTGCTGCCCCTCGCGCGACGCCTGCGCCGACGCGCTCAGCCTCCCCTTGCGCGCCGAGACCGTGAACCTCGCCACGAACGCCGGGCTCGGCAGCGTGAAGCGTCCGTCCGGCCCCGTCAGCACCGAGTCCTCGCACGCATCACACCCCACCACCGCGTCCGCCACCGGTCCCCCTCCCTCGTCCCTCACCAGCCCCGTCACCGATGGCGCCCGCTCCAGCACCAGGTCTCCCAGGTCGCTCGGCTGCGCCGGCTTGTCCACCATCAACGGCTCGAAGCCCGGCGCCTCCACCGACACGATGAGCCGATCTCCCGCCGTCTGCAGCGCCACCTCGAAGCGTCCGTCCGGGCTCGACACGTCGTGCTCGTCCAGCCGGAAGCGCTTCACCGGCTCCCCGTTGGATGCCACCACCCGGCCCGTGAACGTCCCGCGCTCCTCCATCACCACCCGCACCGCCTCTCCCCCCGGTGAGGCCTGCACACGCTCGCGCTGATCGAACTTCGCGTGCCGCGCCTCCACCAGGTAGGGCCGCCCGGGCTTCAGCGCACGCACCTCGAAGCGCCCCTGCCCATCCGTCACCACCGGCTCGGCCATCCGCGGCAGCACCGACACCGAGGCCTCCGCCACCGGCGCGCCCCGCGTGTCCACCACCTCGCCGCGAATCACCGCTCCCGGCTCCAGCGTCACCGTCACCTTCTGCGTCTGCCCGTCCGCCACCACCACCTTCTGCCGATCCGAGGGCAGGTAGTCCTTGTGCGCGGCCACCATCGAGTACGTCCCCGCCGGCAGCCCCCGCATCGGCACCATTCCGTCCGGCCCGGACGAGGTGTCGCTCCGGAAGATGTTCTCGTTGTCCACCCACAGCACCACGTCGGCGCCCTCCAGCCGGCGCCCCTCCCCCATCACCGTCACCTCCAGCGCCGCCCGGGGCTCCAGCTCCAGCTTCACCCCCTCGGCCGGCGCCGTCGCCTTCACCTGCCCACCGCCCCACTCCGAGTGGTGCGCGTGCAGCTCGTACAGGCCCGGCGTGGGCACCGGTGCCGTGAAGTTGCCCTCTCCGTCCGCCGACACCGCGTCGCCCGTGGGCTGCACCAGCACCGACACGTTGGGCGCCGGCCGGCCGTACTGGTCCAACACCTGCCCGCGAATCAGCGTGGCCCGGGCCAGCTCCAGCTCCAGCGTCGTCTCGCCCTGCTTCACCCGCGCCGGCAGCTGCGCGTCCCGGTAGCCCTCCGCCTTGCCCTCCAGCACGTAGTCGCCCACCGCCAGCGGGCCGAACTGCACCAGCGCTCCCGTGGCCGCCTTCTGCGATTGGATGGGCCTGCCCCGTGACGTGCGCAGCACCAGCTGCGGCGAGGCCACCGGCTCCCCCGCCTCGTCCACCACCGTCACCAGCAGCGTGCCCGCGTCCTCCAGCTCGAGCGTCACCTGCGTGAACTGCTCGCTCAGCGTCAGCGTGCGCGGAATGGCGCCCAGCTTCCCGGCCTCGGCCGTCACCACCAGCTCGTCCGGGTACAGGCCCTCGAAGCGCGCCACCCCGCCCTCGGCTCGAGCCTCCCGCGACAGGTGGTCCGCCTTCAGCCGCACCGTGGCCGTCACCGGCGTGCCCTGCCGCATGACGCGCACCTCCAGCGTCCGCGACGTCTCCAGCCTCAACCGCACCGGCTGCGGGCCCGCCTCCACCAGCGGCTCCACCGCCGGCAGGAAGCCCTCCGCGCTCGCCAGCACGTAGAAGGGGCCCTCGCCCAGCCCGGACAGCGTGAAGCGCCCATCCGGCCCCGCCACCGTCTCGGACGGCAGCGGCACCTTGCGCGACACCGCGTACACCCGCGCCCCCGCCAGTCCCCGGCCCGCCCCGTCCACCACCTGCCCGCCAATGCTCCGCAGGGGCGGCAGGAACAAGTCCACCGGATCTCCCGGGGCCGCGCGCTCGCGCATGGCCGCGCCAAAGCCCGGCGCCCTCGCCCACACGGAGAAGGACACCCCGGCCAGGTGCTCGAAACGGAAGCGCCCCTGCCCGTCCGTGCGCGCCGTCGCCTTCGGCTGGAGGAATCCCCGCGCCTGCTCGAAGAAGGCCAGCGCGTGCAGGCCACTCTCCCGCGCCGGACACGCCAGCAGCGCCTGCCCACACTCGTCACACCGCACCGAGGTGAGCGTCCTCTGCGCGCTCGCGGACAGGAACACCTCCGCGCCGGGCACGGGCCGGCCCGCGGAGTCCAACACCCGCCCCGTCAGCGTGAGGCCCTCCTCACTGCCGGAGGACACCTCCACCGCCTCGAAGTCGGGCAACACACGGGCCGCGGACGCATCCACGGCGGACGACGGCGGCGGCGGTGGCGTACCTTGAGGCCACAACACCGCCACCGCCACGATGACCAGGGCGGCTGCCGCCCCTATGACGAGCCATTTGCGCATGGGACGGCGCGGGACGTTACCCCCGCGACCGGCCTGCCAACCGACATTCCTGGCCTTTCATTCCGGCCAAGTCGCCCGGCGGACGCCTTCCGCCCGCCGGGTGCTCACTACTCCTCGGCGAACGGCTGGATGGCCTGCGCCACCGCCAGCTCCTGCCTCGCCTCGCTCAGCTCCGAGTTCGTCGCCCTCAACCGGTCCGACAGCACCTGGACGAAGCTCCACAGCATCTTCACCGCCAGGATGGACTCGCGCTTCATGAGTCCCATCAGATCCGAGCGTGAAATCACCATGGTGCGCGTGGGCTCGACCGCCCGCACGGTGGCCGAACGGGGGGCGTTGTCGATGAGCCCCATCTCTCCGAAGTGCCCACCCGGGCGCAGCTCGGCGATCTCCACCCCGCTCTTCTCGATGACCACCCGGCCCCGGATGACCACGAAGAGCTCCTCGCCCGGCTGGCCCTCCACGACGATCTCCCTCCCGGCCGGGAAGGTGCGCGTGGTGGCGATGGACAGCACCGCCGTCTGCTCCTTGTAGGTGAGGTGGCGGAAGAGCGGAATCTTGCGCAGCGCCTCCATGCGGCTCTGCGCCTCGGAGGTCTCCGCCTCCATGGTGCCTTCGCCGGAGACCTTCACCACCACCGCGGTGATGTTGTCCTTGCCCCCGCGCTCGTTGGCCAGGTCCACGAAGCGCTTGGGCAGCTCCGCCGGCTGCGTGCCCTGCACCAGCGGCAGCACCTCGTCGTCGTCCAGGTAGCCGTGCAGACCGTCCGAGCACAGCAGGAACAGGTCCCCCGGGAACAGGTCCACAATGAGCGTGTCGACCTGGACGGACTCCTGGATGCCCACCGCGCGGGTGATGACGTTGCGGTACTGCGAGGTGGCGGCCTGCTCCTTGGTGATGGTGCCGGCCTTGAGCTGGGCGGCCACCAGGGTGTGATCCTCGGTGAGCCGGTGGCACTGGCCGTGACGCACCAGGTAGATGCGCGAGTCACCCACATGGCCGATGACGCCCTTGTTGCCGCTCACGGCGAGGCACACGAAGGTGGTGCCCATGCCGCGCTTGGTGGGGTCCGCCAGGGCCATGCGGAAGATGTCCGCGCACGCGCGCTGGATGGCCACCTCCATCAGGGCCTGGGCCGCGTTGCGCGCGTCCTGGCTCGTGTTGGTGCTCAGGTCCTTGAGCAGGTGCCGGTTGGACACCATGTGCTGGCGGACCACCTCGGTGGCACGGTTGCTGGCCACCTCGCCCGCCGCGTGCCCTCCCATGCCATCGGCCACGATGAACAGGCCGAGCGGGGCGTCCACGAGCATCGCATCTTCATTGTGTTGCCGCTTCCGGCCCACGTCCGTCTGACCGAACGCCTCTGTCATCAATGGCACCGCGAACGCTCCCTGTTCCCTCGAAAGGGGTGAATCACACGTTTCGAAGCCCGTGAAAGGGCTGACAAGCTCACGGTCCCACCCGCCGCGACAACACCTTCGTGAAACCACTCGCCAGGTAGAACGTCACCTCCACCTGGCCGAAGCGCAGCTTCGTCCCGTCCGTGATGGGAGAGGGGCGCCGCGGGGTCAACCGCACCCCTCCCACGAACGAGCCGTTCTTCGAGCCCGCGTCGGTGAGGATGAAGCGGCCATCCGTCTCGCGCTGGAACCACGCGTGGAAGCGCGACACCGTGCCGTCGTCCAGCACCACGTCGTTGTTGCCCGTGCGCCCCACGGTGATTCCCCGGCCGAACGCGTTCTCCTGATTCTTGACCACCGGGAAGACGATGGGCTCGCCCACCCCCAGCATCGGCGTGGACACGCTGGTGAGCGTCTTGAAGTGGTGGTGCGTCTCGTCGTCGTCGTCCCCCTCGGACGCGCTCAGCAGGGAGGGCGCGGGCGAGAACACGAGCAGCGCCGCCGGCAGCGTGCGCTCATAGTCCGCCCGCTCTCGCTGGAAGCGGCCGATGTGGAGGCTGAGAAGCTCGACCATTCGCTACACACTTCACCCCACCCGGGGGGTGGGGGTCCAGAGGCGCCTAGCGCCAGTCCGCATAGAATCCCAGTTGCAGTCCGCCCACATACGACCGGGACAGACTCGACCGCCTGTAGTTGTAGGGATCACCATATCCCACGGTGAAGCCGAGGGAAACGGAGCTGAAGCGGTAGCCGATGCGCGCCCGCCCATCCAGCAGGCCGCCCAGGTAGGACTCCTCGTCCTTGGGGCCATTCTGGAAGCGGGCGTGCAGCCAGGTGGGGCCGGTGCCGATCTGGAAGCCCCACTCCCAGCCGGGCCCGCGGCGGCTGGTGTACCCCAGGGCGAACATCAGCGAGTAGTACTGGAAGGACGTCATGGGGACGCTCTCCCCCTCGACGACGGTGGACGGGCGGACCACGGCGAGGGCCGCCATGGGCTCGATGAGCAGCCCGAGGGCATCCGTGCGGCCCTGGAAGAAGACGAGCTGCCACTGGATGCGGGCCTGGGGGGCGATGACGTCCGGGCGGATGAAGGTGCCCAGGTAGGCCGCCCGGGGGACCCAGGGAGGCGTGGGCGAGGGCGGCTGGGGAGCGGGCTGGGCCAGTGCGGCCGAGGCGAGACACAGGGTGAACAGGACGCAGGGCACAAGGCGACGATTCATGACGCTTCCTTACCTCGCTTCCGGCCAGGGCTTGTCAAGCGCTTGTCAACGCGGGTTTACGTTGGCTATAGCACGTTACCCCCACCCTGTACGGGAGGGTTCCAAGGAGTCGTTTCCCACATGCCCGGTGCGTCAACGCGTACAGGCAACACCAAGAAGAGTCCCGCGCGGACCGAGACCCTGGTCCGCAAGGCGGCTGCCGCCGCCACGGGCCTGCTGGACCGGAGTGAGCGCGTGCTGGTCGTCTACGACGAGGGAGGGGCCACCCTCTACTACGAGTCGGACGACGCGGAGGATGGCATAGGCCGCCGCAAGCTGCCCCACGCCTCCTGAAGTGACGAAGTCGTGAAGTGAAGCGGCGTGCCGGCTGCGCCGCCCGGAGCCCTGGACCGTACGTCTCCGGAAGTCAGTCCCCAGCCGGAATCCCGAGCTCCCCGCTCGGACCCACCGATGAGCGCCGTCACGGGGAACGGCGCCCGGTACTTCCCCGCCCTCCACCATGACGAAGATGGATGAAGCCCTGGTAGCGGCCGTGTGCGAGGTGGCGCGGGAGGCCGGACGGGCCACGCTCCCGTTCCATGGAGGCGCCGTCTCCGTCGAGCGCAAGGGGGATGACTCCCCACTGACGGCCGCGGACAAGGCCTCGCACGCGCTCATCCTCGACGCACTGCGGCGGCTGACGCCCGACATCCCCGTGCTCTCCGAGGAGTCCAGCGAGAAGGACGTGGCCGGGCGGCGCTCGTGGCGCACCTTCTGGCTGGTGGATCCGCTCGACGGCACCAAGGAGTTCATCAAGGGCAGCGGCGAGTTCACCGTGAACATCGCCCTCATCTCCGGCTCCGAGCCCGTGCTGGGCGTGGTGCACGTGCCCGTCACCGGCGTCACCTACTGGGGCCAGAAGGGCGCGGGGGCCTTCGTGGCCCGGCCCGGCCAGGCGCCAGAGGCCATCCGCACCCGGCCGGCGAACCTCGAGCGGCTCGTCATCGTGGCGAGCAAGGACCACGCGGGCCCCCAGGTGGAGGCGCTGTTGAAACGGCTCACCACGGCGAGCACCGCGAATATGGGCAGCTCGCTGAAGTTCTGCCTCGTCGCCGAGGGCAAGGCGGACTTCTACCCGCGGCTCCAGCCCACCTGCGAGTGGGACACCGGGGCGGCCCAGTGCGTCCTGGAGGCCGCGGGCGGCGCCGTGACGGACCTGGCGGGACGAAGGCTCGTCTACAACAAGGAGCAGATCCTCAATCCGTCCTTCCTCGCCTTCGGCGACTCCCGCCCGGATTGGCTCGCGCTGCTCGAGGGACGCTGAGCCAATATTCCCTCTCCCCTCGGGAGAGGGGAAATGGACGCAGTGGAGGGGAAATGGACGCGCTGGCGGGGCAATGGGCGCGTTGTCGGCGCTGAGTCCCTGGGGCACTCCTTCACGGACGATCAGGTGATCAGCCCGCGCTCCCTCAGCGTGGTGAGGACACGCTCCACTCCCACCTCCACCGTCTCCGAGTCGGTGCGCACCAGCACGTCGGGCGACTCGGGGGCCTCGTACGGGTCCGAGATGCCGGTGAAGTGGGGGATCTCCCCCGCCAGCGCCTTCTTGTAGAGCCCCTTCACGTCACGCCGCACGAGCACGTCCAGGCTCGCCTGCGCATACACCTCGATGAAGGGAATCCCCTCCTCCGAGGCCAGCCGCCTCACCTCGTTGCGTGAGTCGCGGTAGGGCGAGATCGCCGCCGAGATGACCGCCACCCGGTGTCTGGCCAATATCCGCGCCACGTAGCCGATGCGCCGGATGTTCTCCTCGCGGTCGGGCCGGGTGAACCCCAACCCTCGCGACAGAAAGGTCCGGATCTCATCCCCGTCCAGCACCTCCACCGGGCGGGTGCTCTGCAAGCGGTGGCGGATCGCCTGCGAGAGCGTGCTCTTGCCCGCCCCCGACATCCCCGTGAACCAGACAATGAACCCCCGCGGACCCGCCGCGTCCGACAGCTCACAGCGCATGGCCACCTCCTCCCCCCCAGCATACCCACCTTCACTCACTCCCGTGTGAGACGCGCCAGCCATCACCGGGCCGAGCTTCTCCGCCAGCGCGGCGGGCGTGGGCGACTCCATCACGTCCTTCAATGCCAGCCGGGTTCCAAACCGATCCGCCAGCCACGCCGTCAGCCGCAGCGCCATGAGCGAGTCCCCGCCGAGCGAGAAGAAGTCATCGTGAATGCCGACCTCCCCCAGGCGGAAGACGTCGCGGAAGCACTCGATCAGCGTCTGCTCGGTGTCGTTACGGGCCGGCACCACGGCGGCACCCCGGCGTGCAGCCTTCGCGGGCGCCAGGGTCCGCGAGGGCGGTGGCGTGGGAGGCTGTCCGGCCGGCCCGGCTCCCCCCGGTGTGGACGGCGCCACGGGCTCGAGCCAGTACCGCTCGCGCTCGAAGCCGTAGCCCGGCAACACCACGCGGCGGCGGCGCTCCCCGGCGCGGAACCGCTCCCAGTCGATCTCCACCCCCGCGAGCCACGCCTCGCCGAGCGGCACCAGCGGACTGGCCGGCGGAGCGGAGACGTCCGGCAGCGAGGCCACCACCGGCTGCGACGTGCGCGCCGGGTGCTGCCGCGCGAGCGCGCTCAGGATGGAGCCCGGCCCCACCTCGATGAACGCCCGCTCCCCCGAGGAGAGCAGGAAGGCCAGGCCGTCGGAGAACCGGACCGTCTCCCGCAGGTGACGCACCCAGTACCCGGGATCCGTCGCCTCGCGCTCCCCCAGCCAGCGCCCGGTGACGCTCGACACCACCGGCAGCTTCGGCGGACACAGCTTCACCTGTGACACCCGCCGCCCGAAGTCGGCGAGGTACGGCTCGAGCATCGACGAGTGCATCGCCCTCGGGTAGCGCACCCGCTTGAAGGAAACGCCCCGCTCCCCGAGCACCTTCTCCAACACGTCCACCGCCTCCACGGGCCCGGCGATCACACACGTCCCGGGGCCATTGATCGCCGAAACGGACAGCTCCGGCCCGAGCAGCGGCTCGACCTCCCCCACGGGGGCGAGCACCGAGACCATGGCGCCCTCGGGCATCCCGTCCACCAGGAGGGCGCGCGCCGCGACGAGCGACGCGGCCTCCTCGAGCGTGAAGACACCCGCGAGGCAGGCCGCCACGTACTCTCCGAGCGAGTGGCCCAACAGGGCCTCGGGCTCCACGCCCCAGGAGCGCCAGAGCTGCGCGAAGGCCCAGTCACAGGCGAACAGCGCCGGCTGCAACCACCTCGGCTGATCCAGCTCGCGGCTCGCGGCGTCGAAGCGCTCGGACGGCGCGAACATCACCTCCCGGAGATCTCCCCCGAGCGGCCCGCGCATCAGCCCGGCGCACCGGTCGAGCGCTTCACGGAACACGGGCTCTCGCAGGAAGCAGGTGCCCATGTTCACGCGCTGCGCGCCGCCTCCCGGGAAGAGGAACACCGCCCCCCGCCGCACGGCCTCGTCGTGTGCCGTACGCACCCGTCCCGGCTCCCGGCCCGCGAGCCATGCCCCCGCCTCCTCGCGCCGGCCGATGATGACCGCGCGCCTGAACGGGAAACGGGCCCGCCCCACCTGGAGGGTGTGGGCCACGTCCGCGAGCGGCTCGCTCCCCTGCCCCAGGTGCCCGGCCAGCGCATCCGTCATCCTCTCGAGCGCGGCCTCGGACTTCGCCGACACCAGCACCAGCTCCTCGTCACGCCGGGGCGCATCGCCCGGGACAGCGGGAGGCTCCTCCAGGATGACGTGGGCGTTGGTGCCGCCGAAACCGTAGGAGCTCACCCCCGCGCGCAGCGGCGTGGGACCACTCCACGGGCGTGCCCGGTCCACGACGTAGAACGGGCTGCGCTCCAGCCCGAGCCGCGGGTTGGCCTCCTGGAAGTGCAGGGTCGGCGGCAGCATCCGGTTCTCGAGCGCCAGCACCGTCTTGATGAAGCCGGCGATCCCCGCCGCCGCGTCCAGGTGCCCCAGGTTCGTCTTCACCGAGCCGAGCCCACACGAGCCCGGCGCTCCTCCGCGGAACACCTGCTCGAGCGCGGAGACCTCGATCGGATCTCCCAGCGGCGTGCCCGTCCCGTGGGCCTTGATGTACGAGATGGAACGCGGCTCGACCCCGGCCAGGGACAGCGCCTCGGAGATGGCCGCGGCCTGGCCCGTCACCGAGGGGGCGGTGAAGCCCGTCTTCGCGCCACCGTCGTTGTTGATCGCCGAGCCCAGGATGACGGCGCGGATGGGATCCCGATCGGCGAGCGCGTCGGAGAGCCGCTTGAGCACCACCACGCCGACGCCGTTGCCCGTCACCATCCCCGCCGCCCGGGCATCGAAGGCGCGGCAGCGGCCATCGGGCGAGAAGATGCCGCCCTCCTGATAACGGTACGCCTCGAGCTGCCGCGCCCGGACGCAGGCGCCCCCCGCGAGCGCCACGTCGCACTCCCCGGCGATCAACGCCTGGCACGCGACGTGGACCGCGACCAGCGACGTCGAGCAGGCGCTCTGGACGTTCAGCGCCGGGCCGGTGAGATCCAACTCGTAGGAGACGCGCGAGGCGAGGAAGTCACCGGCGGTGCCCAGCACGTTCTCGATGAGACCACGCCCATTGCGCGCGGCATGGGGCAGCACGCTGGAGAGCAGATACGTGCTGAAGGTGGCTCCCGCGTAGACGCCCGCGCGCATCGGCCTGCCCCGGGGCGCGTACCCGGCCGACTCCATCGCCGTCCAGGCACACTCGAGGAAGAGCCGGTGCTGCGGATCCATCTGCTCGGCCTCGCCCGGCGTGTAGCCGAAGAAGGTGGCATCGAAGCACTCGGAGTCCTCGAGCACGCCGGCCGCGGCCATCCAGCCCTCCTCCGAGGGAAGGCCGGCCTTCGCGCGTTGCGCGGCATCCAGGCGGGTGATCGACTCCACTCCCTCGACGAGGTTGCGCCAGAACTGGCGCTCGTCCGCCGCTCCGGGGAAACGCAGCGCGAGGCCGACGACGGCGATGGCCATGTCCCGGGACGGGACGTTTTCGTTCAGATCTTCCACGTGCATTGCTCCTCAGTTCGAGCCCGGCCGTTCGCGCCGCTGTTGCGCCAGGCGCCGCTGTCCATCCCGGCGGTTGCCATTTCCGGAAGCCGGCCCCCCGGCGGCGGCCGTCCCCTCTCCGCGTGCGAGCCGCGCGGCCAACGCACGCACCGTGGGGAACTGGAAGAGCTCCACCAGGGGGAAGCGGTGGCCCACCCACGCCTCGGCCTTCACGTGCACCGCCTGGAGCAGGAGCGAGTTGCCGCCGAGATCGAAGAAGTTGTCGTCCGCGCCCACGCGATCCAGCCGGAGCACCTCGGCCCAGATGGCCGCGAGCGACTGCTCGAGCCCCGCTTCCGGAGCGACATAGGAGTCACCGGAGACGGGCCGGTGCATGTCCGGCATGGGCAACGCCGCGCGGTCCACCTTCCCATGGGGCGTGAGCGGCAATGCCTCCAGGAACACGAAGGCGGAGGGCACCATGTGCTCCGGGAGGGTCTGCTTCAGCCAGGTCCGCAGGGCCGTGCTCCCCGCCGGAGGCCGAGGTGACACGGGCACCACGTACGCCACCAGCCGCTTGCCGCCCGGCACGTCCTCGCGTGCCACCACCACCGCTTCCTTCACCTCCGCGTGGCCCACCAGCGCCGACTCCACCTCTCCCAACTCGATGCGGAAGCCCCGGAGCTTCACCTGCGCGTCGGAGCGGCCCAGGAACTCCAGCGAGCCTCCGGACAACCACCGGCCCAGGTCTCCCGTCCGGTACATCCGGGCGCCCGGCGCTCCATTGAAGGGATCCGGGAGGAAGCGCTCGGCCGTCAGCTCCGGCCGCTCCAGGTAGCCCCGCGCGACCCCCGGGCCTCCCACGTACAACTCCCCCGTCACGCCCACCGGCACGGGCCGCAACCACCTGTCCAGCACGTACACCCGCACCTCGGGCAGCGGCCGCCCGAGCGTCGGCCTCGAGGCGTCCACGTCCGCGTTGGAGGTGGCGCAGACCGTCACCTCCGTCGGGCCATACTCGTTGATGAAGCGCCGTCCCGGCCGCCACTTCGCCACCTGCTCCGGGGTGCACGCCTCGCCCCCGGAGACCACGGTCTCGAGCGCCGGGTACTCCCCCTCCTGCTGCGCCAGCACCGAGGGGGTCATCGCCCACAGCGTCACCCGCTGCTTCTTCAGCAGCGCGTCCAGCGGCGCGCCCGGCAGGAGCGACTCCCGCGGCGCCATCACCACGCACCCACCCACCACCAGCGTGGGGAAGATGTCCGTCACCGAGACGTCGAAGCCGAGCGCCCCGTACTGCAGCACCCGGCTGCCCGCGTGCAGCCCGCGCGTTTCCACCGCCGCCAGCACCGTGTTGCACAGGCCCCGGTGGGTCAGCAGCGTCCCCTTGGGCCTGCCCGTACTGCCCGAGGTGAAGATGACGTAGGCCAGGTGGTCCACCCCCACGTCCGGCGCCGGATTGTCCTCCGGCTGGAGCGCCAGCACCCCGGCCTCCGCGTCCAGCAGCACCCGCCGCTCGCCCCGCGAGGGCAACCCGTCCGCCAGGGCCCGCGAGGTCACCAACACCGGCATGCGGGCCTCGTCCATCATGAAGGCCAGGCGCTCCGAGGGGTAGGAGGCATCCAACGCCACATAGGCGCCTCCGGCCTTGAGCACGCCGAGCAGGGCCACCACCATCTCCAGGGAGCGCTCCAGGCACACGCCCACCCGCGCCTCCGGCCCCACGCCCAGGCTCCGCAAGCGGTGGGCGAGCTGGTTGGCCCGCTGGTTGAGCTCCCGGTACGTGAGCTGGCTGTCCTCGAAGGCCACGGCCACCGCGTCCGGCGTGAGCGCCACCCGCTCCTCGATGAGGTGATGGGAACACGTGTCCTGGGGGTAGCCCGCCCGGCGTCCGTTCCACTCCACCAGCACCTGGGCCCGCTCGGCCTCGCCCATCAGCGGCAGCTCGGAGACGCGCTGTCCGGCGTCCGCCACCACGCCCTCCAGCAGCGTCCTCAGGTGCCCGGCCATCCGCGCGAGGGTGGAGGCCTCGAACAGCGCCGTGTTGTACTCGAGGCCTCCCTCGAGTCCCTCCTCCGTCTCCGTCAGCGCCAGCAGCAGATCGTTCTTGGCCGTCTGGCTGTGGAGCTCCACCGGCCGCGACACCACCCCCGGCAGCGCCAGTTGCGGCGCGGCGTGATTCAGGGCGAACGCCACCTGGAACAGCGGCGCGCGGCTCGTGTCGCGGGTGGGCTTCAGCGCGTCCACCAACATCTCGAAGGGCACGTCCTGGTGCTCGTACGCCCCCAGCGCCGTCTCCCTCACCCGCCCCAGCAACACGCGGAAGGGCTCCTCTCCCCTCACCCGCGCCCGCATCACCAGCATGTTGACGAAGAAGCCGATCAGCCCCTCCAACCCGGCATGGCCTCGGCCGGCGATGGGCGAGCCCACGCACACGTCCTCCTGCCCCGAGTAGCGGTGCAGGAGGATCTGCCAGCCCGCCAGCAGCGTCATGAAGAGCGTCACCCCCTCGCGCCGGCTCAGCTCGCGCAACCCCTCGGTCAGCGCCAGGGGCAGGTGGATCCGGTGCCACGCGCCCCGGTAGGACTGCACCGGCGGCCGCGGCTTGTCCGTGGGCAGCTCCAACGCGGGCGGCGCGCCCCGGAGTTGCTCGCGCCACCAGGCGAGCTGCGCTTCCAGCACCTCGCCCCGCAGCCACTCCCGCTGCCACCGCGCGTAGTCGGCGTATTGGATGGGCAGCCCGGCCAGCGGGGACTCGCCGCCCGCCAGGAAGGCCTCGTACAGCGCCTTCAGCTCCCGGACGAGCACCTCCAGCGACCAGCCATCCGACACGATGTGGTGCACCACCAGCACCAGCACGTGCTCCGCCTCTCCGAGCCTCAGCAGCGCCACCCGCAGGAGGGGCCCCGCCGCCAGCGCGAACGGCCGCCGGACCTCCTCACCCGCCCGCCGCAACGCCTCCGCCTCACGCGCGTCCCCGGGCAGCTCGCGCAGATCCACCACCTCCAGCGGGAGCTCTCCCCGGGCGGAAATGGCCTGGAAGGGCCCTCGCTCCCCCTGCGGGAACACCGTCCGCAGCGACTCGTGCCGCTGGAGGAGCGCGTGGAAGCTCCGCTCCAGTACCGCCGTGTCGAGCGCCCCCTCCAGCCGAAGCGCCAGGAAGACGTTGTAGAGCGGGCTGTCCGGCTCCAACCGGTCCAGGAACCACAGCCGCTGCTGCGCGAAGGACAGCGGCGGCACTCCGTCCCCGGGCATGGGAAGCAAGGGGGGAGGCCGGAATGCCCGCGTCCCCTCCGCCGGCGCCTCGAGCCGCCGCGCGAGCTCCTCCACCGTGGGCGACTCGAAGAGCACCCGCACCGGCAGCTCCCGGTGGAGCACCTCCCGCAGGCGCGACACCACCTGCGTGGCCAGCAGCGAGTGCCCGCCCAGCCCGAAGAAGTGGTCCCGCGCCCCCACGCGTGCCAACCCCAACAGCGGCGCCCAGACGTCCGCCACCAGTTGCTCCATGGGTGTCCGGGGCGCCACGTACCCCTCGCGCTCGGTCCCCTCCGCCTCCGGCGCGGGCAGCGCCTTGCGATCCACCTTGCCGTTGGGTGTCAGCGGCAGCGCCTCCAGCCGCACGAAGGCCGACGGCACCATGTGCTCGGGCAATGTCTGCTTGAGCCAGGTCCGAAGCTCCTCGGGTTTGAACCCGGGACCCGTGGCACCCTCACCCCGTCCCTCTCCCGAGGGGAGAGGGGAAGTGACCACATACGCAACCAGGTGCTTGCCGCTGGGGCTCGCGTCCCTCGCCACCACGGCCACCTCGCGCACTCCCGGGTGCTTCGCCAGCACCGCTTCCACCTCCCCCAGCTCGATGCGGAAGCCTCGCACCTTCACCTGCTCGTCCCGCCGGCCCAGGTACTCGAGCCTCCCGTCCGGCAGGTACTTCACCAGGTCTCCCGTCCGGTACAGCTTCGCTCCCGGCTCCGTGCTGAACGGGTGCGGCACGAACTTCTCCGCCGTCAGCTCCGGCCGGTTCAGGTACCCGAGCGCCAGCCCGTCTCCCCCCACGTACAGCTCTCCGGCCACCCCCACCGGCACCGGCTGTCTCCACGCGTCCAGCACATAGGCTTCCGAGTTCGCCAACGGCCTGCCAATGGGCACCGACACCGCCCCCTCCGGCACCTCCCTCACCTCGTGGAAGGTCGAGAGCGTCGTGTTCTCCGTCGGCCCATAGCCATTCACCAGGTGCCTCGGCGCGCCCCGCTCCAGGACCCGCCTCAGCGACTTCACGTCCGCCGCCTCGCCCCCGAACATCACGTACTTCACCGTCTGGAAGGCCTCCGGGCACTCGGCCACCGTCTGGTTGAACAGCGCCGTGGGCAGGAATGCCGTGCTGATCCGCTGCTCCCGGAGGAACGCGGCCAGCGCCCTCGGGGACAGCGCCGTCTCCCGGGGGACACCCACCACGCACCCGCCGCTGAGGAGCGCCACCCACAGCTCGAAGGTGGACCCGTCGAACGAGGTGTTGCTCAGCTGCGTGACCCGCTCCGCCTCCGTCAGCCGGACATACCCGGTGCCGCACACCAGCCGGACAATGCCCCGGTGAGGGATGCACACGCCCTTGGGCCGGCCCGTCGAGCCCGACGTGTACATGACGTACGCCATCGCCTCCGGCCCGCTCCGCTCGCCAGGGTCCTCCCCGCTCTCGCTCGCGAAGGCGTCCCACCGGGGCTCCAGCGGCACCACCTTCGCGCTCAAGGGTGGCAGCTTCGACACCAGCTCCGGCTGCGTCAGCACCACGGGCAGCGCCGCGTCCTCCCCCATGAACGCCAGGCGCTCCCGCGGGTACGACGCGTCGAGCGGCACATAGGCTCCGCCCGCCTTCAAGATGCCGAGCATCGCCGCCACCAGCTCCAGCGAGCGGCTGGCACACAGCCCCACCCGCGTCCCCGCCCCCACGCCCAGCCGCCGCAGGTGTCTCGCCAGCTGGTTGGCCCGGCGGTTCAACTCCGCGTACGTCAGCCGCTCGCCCTCGTACTCCACCGCCAGCGCCTCGGGCTGGCGCGCCACATGCGCCTCGAACAGCTCATGGAGGCACGCCTCCCGCGGGTACTCCGTGCGCGTCGGGTTCCACTCCACCAGCACCTGGCGCCGCTCCGCTTCCGACAACATCGGCAGCGCCGCCAGCGTCCGCTCCGGGTCCGCGAGCGCTCCCTCCAGCAGCCGAGCGTAGTGCGCCGCCATCCGCGCCACCGTCGCCTCGTCGAACAGCTCGCCGTCGTATTCCCACAACCCCACCCACCCCGCCGCCGTCTCCCGCATGAACAGCGTGAGGTCGAACCTGGCCACGCCGGGCTCGAAGTCGAGCTCCTCCACGGCCACGCCGGGCAACTCGAGCGCGGCGAAGGGCGCGGCGCCCTGGAGCACGAACGAGGCCTGGAAGAGCGGCGTGCGGCTCAAATCCCGCACCGGCTGAAGGGCGTCCACCAACCGCTCGAAGGGCACGTCCTGGTGGGCATAGGCCCCCAGACACGCCTCCCGCACCCGCTTCAACAACTCCCGGAAGCTCACCTCGCCCGGGGCCTCCACCCTCAGCGCCAGCGTGTTGGCGAAGAAGCCCACCAGCCCCTCCACCTCGCGCCGGTTGCGCCCGGAGATCGGCGTCCCCACCACGATGTCCCGCTGTCCGCTGTAGCGCGCCAGCAGGGCCTGGAAGCCCGCCAGCAACGTCATGAACGGCGTGACCCCCTCCCGGCGGCTCACCTCCCGCACCGCTCCGGACAGCGCCGGGGGCAGCTCCACCCTCCGCACCGCCCCGCGCGAGGACCGCACCGCGGGCCTGGGCCTGTCCGCCGGCAACTCCAGCACCGGCGGCGCTCCCTCCAGCTCCCGCTTCCACCACGCGAGCTGCTCCTCCAGCACCTCGCCCTTCAGCCACTCCCGCTGCCACACTGCATAGTCCGGGTACTGCACCGGCAGGGACGGCAACGCCGGCGGCTCTCCTCGCGAGTGGGCCCGGTACAGCTCCGTCAGCTCCCGCTCCATCACCCCCAGCGACCAACCATCACAGACGATGTGGTGCAGCGTCAGCACCAGCACGTGCTCGTCCGCCGCCAGCCGCAGCAGCTTCGCCCGCAGGAGCGGCCCCTTCTCCAGCTCGAACGGGCGCCGGGCCTCCTCCTCCACCCTCCTCCGGGCCGTCCCGGCGCGCTCTCCCTCGGGCAGCGCCTCCAGGCTCTCCACCGGTAGCGCGAGCTCCGGCTCCGGCGCGATCCGCTGGACCGGCCGTCCACGCTCCAGACCGAACGTCGTCCGCAACGCCTCGTGCCGCCCGACGAGCGCCACCAGACTCCGCTCCAACGCGGCCACGTCCAGGTGCCCCTTCAGCTTCGCGGCGAGCGGGACGTTGTACGCGTACCCTCCCGGTGCGAGCTGCTCCAGGAACCACAGCCGTTGCTGCGCGAAGGACAGCGGCAACTCCCCCAGCCGCTCTGCCTTCGCCATGGAGGGCAGACCGCGACCCCGCCGGCCCACCGGCTTCTCCTCTTGTGCGCTCATGAAGATTCTCGTGTCCTGGACGGAGTGGTGGAAAGGAGCACGGAGCGCCGGAACCCCTGCCCTGAACGGACCTGCTTCGGCTGGCTCAGGCGATGAGCCCCCGCGCCCGCAGCGCGGCGAGGATGCGCTCCACTCCCGCATCCACCGTCTCCGAGTCGGTACGGACCGTCACCTCGGGCGACTCGGGAGGCTCATACGGGTCGGAGATGCCGGTGAAATGAGGAATCTCCCCGGCCAGGGCCTTCTTGTAGAGCCCCTTCACGTCCCGCTGGACGAGCGCGTCCAGGCTCGCCTGCGCATACACCTCGATGAAAGGGATTCCCGCGTCCGAGGCCAACCGCCGCACCTCGTCGCGCGACTCACGGTAGGGCGAAATGGCCGCGGAGATGACGGCCACCCGGTGTCTGGCCAACACCCGGGCCACGTAGCCGATGCGCCGGATGTTCTCCTCGCGGTCGGGCTTCGTGAAACCCAGCCCTCGCGACAGGAAGGTCCGGACCTCATCCCCGTCCAGCACCTCCACGGAGCGGGTGGACTGCAACTGGTTGCGGACGGCCTGGGAGAGGGTGCTCTTGCCCGCACCGGACATGCCGGTGAACCAGACAATGAAACCCCGGGGGAACGCTGCGTCTGAAGTGGACTGGCTCACGGATGTGCACCCGAGGTCTGCGTCGCTGGACCGTTGATCATTCCGGCGGCCACGGTGGCGTTCGTCCCCTCGTCGATGAGGATGAAGCTGCCGGTGTGGCGGTTGCGCCGGTACTCGTCGAAGAAGAGCGGCACGGTGGTGCGCAAGGACACCCGGCCGATCTCGTTCAGCTCGAGGGACTTGCGCTCCCCCTCCCGGTGGAGCGTGTTCACGTCGATCCGGTACTGGATGTCCTTGACCAGCGCCCGGGCCGAGCGCGTGGTGTGCTTGATGGCCAGCCTGGCGCCGGGCCGCAGCGGCTGCTCCACCATCCAGCACACCATGGCGTCGATGTCCTGCGAGACGGTGGGCGGGTTGCCCGGCCGGCACAACATGTCTCCCCGGCTGATGTCGAGCTCCTCCGTCAGCGAGAGGTTGACGGACATGGGAGGGAAGGCCTCCTCCACGGGCGTGCCGGCCAGCTCGATGGCGCGGATGCGCGAGGTGAAGCCCGAGGGCAACACCACCACCTCATCGCCCGGCCGCAGCACACCGCCCACCACCTGCCCGGAATAGGCCCGGTAGTCGTGGAGCTTCCGGGAGATGGGACGGGACACGTACTGCACGGGGAAGCGCACCTGGATGAGGTTGCGATCCGAGGCGATGTGCACGTTCTCCAGGTGGTGCAGCAGCACGGGGCCCTGGTACCAGGGCATCTTCTCCGAGCGCGTCACCACGTTGTCGCCGTTGAGCGCGGAGATGGGGATGAAGGTGAGGTCCGTGAGCTCCAGCTTCATGGAGAACTCGCGGAACCCGGCCTTGATGGACTCGAAGACGGCCTCGTCGTAGCCCACCAGGTCAATCTTGTTGACGCACAACACCACGTGGGGCACGCGCAGCAGCGAGGCGATGAAGGCGTGGCGCCGCGTCTGCTCGAGAATGCCCTTGCGCGCGTCCACGAGGATGAGCGCGAGGTCCGCGGTGGAGGCCCCCGTCACCATGTTGCGCGTGTATTGGAGATGGCCGGGGGTGTCCGCGATGATGAACTTGCGCCGGGGCGTGGCGAAGTAGCGGTAGGCCACGTCGATGGTGATGCCCTGCTCCCGCTCGGCGCGCAGGCCATCCATGAGGAGGGCGAGGTTGACGTACTCGTCCCCGCGCGCCTTGCTGGTGCGCTCCACGGAGGTGAGCTGATCCTCGAAGATGGATTTCGTGTCGTACAGCAACCGGCCAATGAGGGTGCTCTTCCCATCATCCACCGAGCCAGCCGTGGCGAACCTGAGCAGTTCCATCTAGAAATACCCCTCGCGTTTGCGGTCTTCCATGGCCGTCTCGCTGAACTTGTCGTCGGCCCGGCTCGCCCCCCGCTCGGTCACCCGGGAGGCGGCGACCTCCTGGATGACCTGCTCCACCGTGGAAGCGGTGGACTCGACACAGGCGGTGCACGTCATGTCGCCCACGGTGCGGAAGCGCACCTGGGCTGTCGCCGCCCGCTCACCCGGCAGCAGCGGCAGATAGGGCGAGCACGCCATCCACATGCCGTCGCGGAGGAACACCTCGCGCCGGTGGCTGAAGTAGATGGACGGCAGGGGAATGCGCTCCTGGTGGATGTATTGCCAGATGTCCATCTCGGTCCAGTTGGACAGGGGGAAGACGCGGATGTGCTCCCCGCGGCGGTGGCGGCCGTTGTAGAGGCTCCACAGCTCGGGCCGCTGGTTCTTCGGGTCCCACTGGCCGAACTCGTCGCGGAAGGAGAAGACACGCTCCTTGGCGCGGGCCTTCTCCTCGTCGCGGCGGGCGCCACCGAAGACGGCGTCGAACTGGTGCTTCTCGATGGCGTCGAGCAGCGGCGCCGTCTGCAGCCGGTTGCGCGAGGCGCGCGGGCCCTTCTCCTCCACCACCCGGCCCGAGTCGATGAACTCCTGCACCGAGGCCACCACCAGGCGGGCGCCCAGGGCGGCCACGCGCTCGTCCCGGTACTCGAGCACCTCGGGGAAGTTGTGCCCCGTGTCCACGTGCATCAACGGAAAGGGCAGCGGCGCGGGCGCGAAGGCCTTCTCCGCCAGCCACAGCATCACGGCGGAATCCTTGCCACCGGAGAACAGGAGGACGGGCCGCGAGAACTCGGCCACCACTTCCCGCAGGATGAAGATGGACTCGGCCTCCAGGGCCTGGAGATGAGACAGCGCGTAGCTCATCGCCCCGCCTCCGCCTGCTCCCGCAGCAACTGCTCACAGAGCGTGGCCACCTCCTCCAGGGTGTTGAACAGCTCTCCCATCATCGGACGGATGCCCAGCTCCTCCTCGATGCGGTTGGCCAGCATCGTCGCGAGCAGGGAGTTGCCACCGAGCGAGATGAAATGGTCTCCCCGGCCGATCTCCTGGAGGCCCAGCAATTCACTCCAGTATCCGGCGAGTCTCTGTTCCATCTGCGTGCTGGGAGAAGGGGTGCTCATGGTGGGGCCTCAGGGCTTCTCGGCGGAGGCGATGACGTAGTCATCGCAGTTGAACTGGGCGAGGTGCTGGTACTGCTCGGGCTCCAGCTCCCGGACCTCGCGGACCTGCGCGCGGATGCGCTCCGGGCTGACCGAGCCGGGTTGCCGGCTCGCCGCCGTCACCATGCGCAGGGCCGTGAACGCGGTATTCACCGGCCCATAGACATCCGCCGCGATGGATTCGAGCCGGGCCTTCTGGAAGCCCACCGACTTCAGCTCCGTGGCATACCGCTGGACCGTCCAGACGTTGGCCTCCGGAAAGGCAATCAGGCCCCGCCAGTAGCGATGGCGCAGGCGGCGGCGCAGTCCGGCGCCCGCTTCCCGATCCGTCTTCTGGCACATGTCCGCCATGACCAGACGGCCCCCCGGACGAAGTACCCGGAACGCCTCGCGCAGGAAATCGCGCCGCGTGTTGAAATGCATGGCGGACTCGAGCGCGAAGACGACGTCGAACTCGCCCGGGCCAAAAGGAAGCTCGGTCGCGGAGCCCTCGTCCAACTGAACCACCTTCTCGAGCCCCGTGAGCCGGACACGCTCCCGGCCAATCCGGACCTGATTGGGCGTGACGTTCAACCCGTGGATGCGCGCGGGGCGGTACTCCTCGGCCCAGAGGAGATCCTGATCCGCATAGCCAAAGCCACAGTCCAGCACCACGTCGCCCTGCCCCAGGCGCGCCGTCTTCGCGAGCAGGTGGGCCATCTGTGCCTGGGCGGCCTTGAACAGCTCGCCCACGCGCTCGTAGTTGTTCTCGTCGACGCGCTCCACCTCGCGCCAATAGCCGAGGTTGAGCCACAAGGGCTCACGGCCCGTGGTGACCTGGATCTCATCCGACTTGGGAAGACCCGTGACCCAGGCCCCCGTGTCGACCGTATAGAAGCGCTTGGGATCCGCCAGCAGCGCCTTCTTGAGATTCCTCGCGAACGTCGTGACAGCGTTCAGCATTGCCCACCCGACCTTTCATTCATCCAAGACAGTGATTCGGCCCGGGCCCGCTCCAGGCACGCCCGGATCCGCGCCGCCAGGACGTCCACATGGGGCGGGAGCAACATGCTGTCGTGGTCTCCCGGGACGACCTCGACGTGCACCTCCGGGCACCGGTCCGTCCAGCCCGACTCCATCCGCTCCGGCCTCCCCGGCTGGAGCTCGGCGGCCCGGAAGAACCGCAGCGCTCCTCCCTCCCAGCGCGGGGCGGTGTAACGGTGCAGGGCTTCCGCATGGCTCCTCCACACCCGGAGGAAGCGGAGGCCCCGCTCGACGTCCGGGAAGGGAGGCTCGATGCCCCTCCGGGCCGCCTCGTCGAGCACCTTCTGGAGCTGTGCCTCGGCTGGCAGTCCGCGCAGCGCTCCGGCCGGGAGGTCCACCCAGGAGGCCACCATGCCCGCCAGGAGCTCGGCGTCATCCTCGGGTGGTGGCGGGAAGTGCTCCGGGCCGGGCGAGTCGAGCAGCGCGCACAGCGGCACCGCATGGCCCTCGGCGGACAGACGGCGGCCCATCTCGTACGCAATCACCCCGCCGAAGGACGCCCCCACGAGCAGGTATGGCCCCGTGGGCTGCACGGCGCGC
Source organism: Archangium sp. (assembly GCF_057119385.1). Taxonomy (NCBI): domain Bacteria; kingdom Pseudomonadati; phylum Myxococcota; class Myxococcia; order Myxococcales; family Archangiaceae; genus Archangium; species Archangium sp. The sequence continues at coordinate 52,605 of NZ_DBNGVP010000222.1, forward strand.
AGGAGCTCGAGGTAGTGCGCGGCCATCTCCTCGATGGTGGTGGGCTCCAGTCCTCCCGCCTCCAACCCCGGCGCGTCGAAGCCGTAGGCCGGCAGGTGCGGAGCGATGCGCCGCGCCAGCTCCCGGTAGAAGAGCGTGCGTCCCCCCATCGCGTGCGGGAAGAAGAGCGCCGGCCCGGGCGAGCCCTCCTGGAGCCGCACGAGGCAGCTCGTCCGCTTCGGCACAGCCGGCTCGCGACCGTCCCCGAGCTTCCCCGCCAGTTGCGCGGCGAGCGTGCGCACCGTGGAGAACTGGAACAGCTCCACCATGGGCAACGTGCGGCCCACCAGGGCCTCCACCTTCATGTGCACGGCCTGCAGCAGCAGCGAGTTGCCACCCACGTCGAAGAAGTTGTCGTCCGCGCCCACCCGCTCCAACTGGAGCACCTCCGCCCAGATGGCCGCGAGCGACTGCTCGAGCCCGCTCTCGGGAGCGACATAGGAGGCACCGAACCCCGCCCGCTGCGAATCCGGCGCGGGCAGCGCCTTGCGGTCCACCTTGCCGTTGGGTGTCAGCGGCAGGGATTCCTGCAACACGATGACCGCGGGCACCATGTGCTCCGGGAGGAGCTGCTTCAACCAGGTCCGCAGCTCCTCGGATTTGAGCTCGGGGCCCGAGATACCCTCACCCCGTCCCTCTCCCGGAGGGAGAGGGGTATTGGGGACCACGTAGGCCACCAGCCACCTGCCACTCGGGCCATCCTCCCTGGCCAGGACCACACCCGCGCTCACCCCCGGGTGTCTCGCCAGCACCGCTTCGATCTCGCCCAGCTCGATGCGGAAGCCTCGCACCTTCACCTGTCCGTCCCGCCGGCCCAGGAACTCGAGCCTCCCGTCCGGCAGGTACTTCACCAGGTCTCCCGTCTTGTAGAGCTTCGCTCCCGGCTCCGTGCTGAACGGGTGCGCGACGAACTTCTCCGCCGTCAGCTCCGGCCGGTTCAGGTACCCGAGCGCCAGCCCGTCTCCGCCCGTGTACAGCTCTCCCGGGACTCCCACCGGCACCGGCTGCATCCGCTCGTCCAGCACGTACACGTCCGTGTTCGCCACCGGCCGGCCGATGGGCACCGACACCGCCCCCTCCGGCACCTCCCGCACCTCGTGCCACGTCGTGTTCGTCGTGTTCTCGGTGGGCCCGTACAGGTTCAGCAGCTTCGGGTTTCCACCCCGCCGCAGCACCTCGCGCAGCCGCACCGGGTCCGCCGCCTCGCCGCCGAACATCACGTACCGCACCGTCTGGAACGCGTCCGGGCACTCGGCCGCCACCTGGTTGAAGAACGGCGTCGTGAAGACCATCGCGCTCACCTGCTGCTCGCGCACGAACGCGGCCAGCGCCTTCGGAGACAGCGCCACCTCCCGGGGCACGCCCACCAGACTCGCCCCGTTGAGCAGTGCGCCCCACAGCTCGAGGTTCGACGAGTCGAACGAGGTGTTGGCCATCTGCGTGAAGCGGTCCTCCGCCGTCACCTGGAAGAAGTCGGTGTCGCGCACCAGCCGGACGATGCCCCGGTGCGGAATGCACACGCCCTTGGGCCTTCCCGTCGAGCCCGACGTGTACATGACGTACGCCAGCGACTCCGGCCCGCCCGTCTCCTCGAGGTCCTCCCCGCTCTCGTGCGCGAAGGACTCCCAGGTCAGCTCCAGCACGAAGGCGCCCCCCGCCGGCAGCTCCGAGGCCTGCTCCGGCGCGGCCAGCACCACCGGCACCGCCGCGTCCTCCAACATCAAAGCCAGCCGCTCCGCCGGATACGAGGGATCCAACGGCACGTAGGCGCCCCCCGCCTTCAGCACGCCGAGCATCGCCGCCACCAGCTCCGCCGAGCGTCCCGCGCACAGGCCCACCCGCGTCCCCTCCCCCACGCCCAGGCCCCGCAGGGCCCTCGCCACCTGGTTCGCCCGCCGGTTCAGCTCCCCGTACGTGAGCCGCTGCTCCCCGTACTCCATCGCCACCGCCTCGGGCCGGCGTGCCGCCTGCTCCTCGAACAGCCCGTGCACCGTGGCCTGGCGCGGGTACTCCGTCCGCGTCTGGTTCCACTCCACCAGGAGCTGGCGCCGCTCCTCTTCTCCCAGCAGTGGCAGCTCTCCCACCCGCCGTCCGGGGTCCCCCACCACGCCCTCCAACAGCGTCCGCAGGTGCCCGAACATCCGGGCCATGGTGGAGGCATCGAACAGATCGGTGCTGTACTCGATGACGCCCTCCAGACCCGCCCCGGTCTCCCTCAACGACAACGTCAGGTCGTTCTTCGAGGCCTGGCCCGTCAGCTCCACCGGCCGGGATTCGATGCCCGGCAGCTTCAGCTCCGGCGACGGCGCGTTCTGCAGCGCGAACGCCACCTGGAAGAGCGGCGCGCGGCTGGTGTCACGCGCGGGATTCAGCGCCTCCACCAGCTTCTCGAACGGCACCTCCTCGTGGGCATAGGCCCCCAGCGCCACCTCCTTCACCTGGTGCAGCAGCTCCCGGAAGGACGTCTCTCCCCTCACCTTCGCCCGCATCACCAGGGCGTTGACGAAGAAGCCGATCAGCCCCTCCAGCTCGGCCCGGTTCCGGCCCGCGATGGGCGAGCCCACGCTGATGTCCTCCTGTCCCGAGTACCGGTGCAGCAGCGCCTGGAAGCCCGCCAGCAACGTCATGAAGAGCGTCACGCCCTCCTTCTGGCCGAGCTCGCGCAGCGCCTCGGTCAGCGCCAGCGGCAGGTGCACGGAGTGGAGCGCGCCGCGGTAGCTCTGCACCGCCGGTCTCGGGCGATCCGTCGGCAACTCCAGGGCCGGTGGTGCGCCTTCCAGCTGCTTGCTCCACCAGGCGAGCTGTGACTCCAGCACCTCGCCCCGGAGCCAGCTCTGCTGCCACGCCGCGTAGTCCGCGTACTGGATGGGCAAGGCCTCCAGCACGGGCTCCCTCCCCGCCAGCAACGCCTCGTACAGGGCCTTCACCTCCCGGGCGAGCACCCCCATCGACCACCCGTCCGACAGGATGTGGTGCATCGTCAGGACGAGCACGTGCTCCGCCTCGCCCGTCCGCAACAGGCTCACCCGCAGGAGCGGCCCCTTCCCCAGCTCGAAGGGCCGCAGCACCTCCTCCGTGGCCAGCCGCCTCGCCTCCTGCTCCCGCGTCCCTTCCGCCAACTCGCGCAGATCCACCACCGCCAGGGGCAGCGCCGCTGGCCCGGAGATGACCTGGTGGACTCCGCCGTGTTCACCTTGTTGGAACGTCGTCCTCAGCGACTCGTGCCGGTACACCAACGCCTGGAAGCTCCGCTCCAGCGCCGCCACGTCGAGCTCCCCGTCCAGACGCAGCACCAGGGCGAGGTTGTAGAGCGCACTCCGCGGATGGAGGCGATCGAAGAACCACAACCGCTGCTGCGCGAAGGACAGCGGCAGCGCCCCCTCCCTCGGCACGGGAACCAGCGGCGGAAGCCGGGACTCCCGCGAGTCCTCCGACATCGACTCGAGCCGCCTCGCGAGCTCCGCCACCGTCGGCGCCTCGAAGAGCACCCGCACCGGGACGTCTCCCTTCAGCGCCTCGCGCAGGCGCGACATCACCCGCATCGCCAGCAGCGAGTGCCCGCCCAGCTCGAAGAAGTTGTCGTGTGCGCCCACTCGACGCACGCCCAGCAGCGGCGCCCAGATGTCCGCCACCACCTGCTCCAGCTTCGTCCCGGGCGCGACGTAGGCTTCGTGTCCGGTGCCTTCCTCCTCCGGCTCCGGCAACGCCCGGCGGTCCACCTTCCCACTCGGCGTCAGTGGGAAGGACTCCAGTGTCATGAAGACGGACGGCACCATGTACTCGGGTAGCCGCTCCTTCAGCCAGAGACGGAGAGACTCGGGCTTCAACCCGGGGCCCGTGGCACCCTCACCCCGTCCCTCTCCCGGAGGGCGAGGGGATATGGGCGCAGTGGGGAATGTGGGAACGGTGGGGGATGTGGGGACCACGTAGGCCACCAGTTTCCTGATGCCAGTGCCGTCTTCCCTCGCCACCACCACTACGTCCTTCACCGCTGGGTGTCTGGCGAGCGCCGACTCCACCTCCGCCAGCTCGATGCGGAAGCCGCGCACCTTCACCTGCGCGTCCCTCCGCCCCAGGAACTCGAGGTTTCCGTCCTCCTGATACCTCGCGTAGTCCCCCGTCCGGTACAGCCTCGCTCCCGGCTTCGTCTTGGACTCGTCCGGGAGGAATCGCTCCTCCGTCAGCTCCGGCCGGTGCAGGTAGCCCCGCGCCACCGCCGCCCCTCCGATGTACAGCTCCCCCACCACTCCCACCGGCACCGGCTCTCCCTTCGCATCCAGCAGGTGCACGCTCGTGTTGGCTATCGGCCTGCCAATGCTCGGGACCTCCGGCCACCGCTCCGGATCTCCCTCCAGCCGGTACGCCGTCGCCACGTGCGTCTCCGTCGGGCCGTACTGGTTCTCCAGCACCCCTCCCAGCCTCTTCATCAGCCGGCGCAGCGCGGGCGTCACCCTCAGCTGCTCTCCCGCCGTGATGACTTCCTTCAACGCCCTCGGCGCCAGGCCTCCCCGATCCGCCTCCTCCGCCAGGTTCTGCAGCGCCACGAAGGGCAGGAACAACCGCTCCACGCCGACGCGGTCCATCCTCTCCAGCAGCGCCCTCGGCTCCAGCCTCAGCGCCTCGGGGATGAGCACCAGCTCTCCACCCGCCCCCCACGTGGAGAACAGCTCCTGGAAGCTCACATCGAAGCTCAGCGCCGAGAACTGCAGCGTCCGGGGCTTCTCCGCCGAGCGCTCCACCTGCCAGCGAATCAGGTTGAGCAGCGGCCGGTGGTGCATCGCCACGCCCTTGGGCACTCCCGTCGAGCCCGAAGTGTAGATGACGTAGGCCAGTGACTCCGGCCCCGACACCGTCTCCGGGTTGCCCTCCGCGCACCCCGCCCAGGCCCCCTCGTCCGCGTCCAGGTACAGCCGCGTCGCCTCACCGGCCGGCAGCGTGTCCCCCCATTGCTTCTGCGTGAGCAGCACCGGCGCCCGGGACGCCCCGAGCATCATCGCCAGGCGCTCGGCCGGATAGGCCGGGTCCAGCGGAACGTAGGCGCCACCCGCCTTGAGAATCCCCAGCACCCCCACCGCCAGGTCCATCGAGCGCCTGACGCACAGGCCCACCGGTACGTCCGGCCCCACTCCCAGGCCCCTCAGGTGGTGCGCCAGCCGATTGGCCTTCCGGTTCAGCGCTCCGTAGGTGAGCCGCTCGTCCCCGAAGCTCACCGCCACCGCTTCCGGCGTCCGGTCCGCCCACGCCTCGAACAGCTCGTGCACCCCGTTGGCCGGGGCGTACAGCACCTTCGTGTCGTTGAACTCCACCACCACCCGCCGCCGCTCCGCCTCGTCCATCAACGGCAGCCCCGACACCTTCCGCTCCGGCTCGGCCACGGCCCCCTCCAGCAGCCGCGTGTAGTGCGCCGCCATCCGCGCCACCGTCGCCTCGTCGTAGAGGCCGGTGTTGTATTCCCAGAGGCTCACCAGCCCTTCCGGCGTCTCCCTCACGAACAGCGTGAGATCGAACTTCGCCATCCCCGGCTGGAAGGCGAGCTCGCTCGCGGACACCCCGGGGAGCGCCATCGCAGTCAGCTCGGTCTGGTAGACGAACATCACCTGGAAGAGCGGCGACCGGCTCAGATCCCGGGCGGGCTGGAGCGCATCCACCAGTTGCTCGAAGGGCACGTCCTGGTGCGCATAGGCGCCCAGGCACGACTCCCGTACCCGGCCCAGCAGCTCCCGGAAGCTCACGTCCCCCGAGCCATCCACCCGCAGCGCCAGCGTGTTGAGGAAGAAGCCGATCAGCCCCTCCACCTCGCGCCGGTTGCGCCCGGAGATGGGCGTGCCCACCACCAGGTCCGTCTGCCCGCTGTAGCGCGTCAGCAGCGCCTGGAAGCCCGTCAGGAACGCCATGAACGGCGTGACGCCCTCCTCGTGGCTCAGCAGCGCCTTCACCGAACCGGCCAGGCCCGCCGGGAGCGGCACGGTCAGGTGCGCCCCACGGAAGGTCTGCACGGGCGGCCTCGGCCTGTCCGCCGGCAGCTCCAGCACCGGAGGCGCTCCCGCCAGCCGCTGTTTCCACCACGCGAGCTGCTCCTCCAGCACCTCGCTCTTCAGCCACTCCCGCTGCCACGCCGCGTAGTCCGCGTACTGCACCGGCAGCGCCGGCAACGCGGGCTCCGTCCCCGCGCGGAACGCCGCGTACAGCGTCTCCAGCTCGCGCGACAGCACGCCCAGCGACCAGAGATCGCACGCGATGTGGTGCATCACGAGCACCAGCACGTGCTCCTCCGCCGCCGTGCGCAGCAGCTTCACGCGCACCAGCGGACCCGTCCCCAGGTCGAACGGGCGGCGCGCCTCCTGCTCCACCCGCCGCTTGGCCGCGTCCGCCGCCTGTCCCTCCAGGTCCTCCACCGTCAACGGCAGCGCCAGCTCCGGCGCGATGTGCTGCACCGGCCGTCCATCCACCAGCAGGAATGTCGTCCGCAGCGTCTCGTGCCGCCGGATGACCTCCGCGAGGCTCCGCTCCAATGCGGCCACCTCGAGCCGGCCTCGCAGCCGCACGGCGTAGGGAACGTTGTACGTGAACCCTCCCGGCTCCATCTGCTCGATGAACCACAAGCGCTGCTGCGCGAAGGACAGCGGCAGCTCGCCCTCTCGCGGCACGGGCACCAGCGGGGGAACCCCGGCCTCCTCCGTTCCTCCCGGGAGCAACTCGAGCCGCGCCGCCAGCGCCTCCACCGTGGGCGCCTCGAAGAGCATCAGGATGGGGAACTCCCGCTGGAGCTCCTCGCGCAACCGCGTGGCCACCTGCGCCGCCAGCAGCGAGTGCCCGCCCAGCTCGAAGAAGTCGTCCCGTGCCCCTACGCGCGGCTGTTTCAGCAGCGGCGCCCAGATGTCCGCGACCCGCTGCTCCATCCGCGTCCGCGGCGCCACGTACTCCTCACGCTCCGTCCCCTCCGCCTCCGGCGCGGGGAGGGCATCTCGATCCAGCTTCCCGTTCGGCGTCAGCGGCAGGCGCTCCAGCCGCACGAAGGCCGATGGCACCATGTACTCGGGCAGCGTCTGCTTCAGCCAGGTGCGGAGTTCCTCGGGTTTCAACCCGGGGCCCGTGGCACCCTCACCCCGTCCCTCTCCCGGGGGGAGAGGGGAGATTGGGACCACGTAGGCCACCAGGTGCTTGCCGCTGGGTCCATCGTCCCTCACGACCACCGCGACCTCGCCCACCCCCGGGTGCTTCGCGAGTGCCGCCTCCACCTCTCCCAGCTCGATGCGGAAGCCACGCACCTTCACCTGGGCGTCCCCGCGTCCCAGGTACTCGAGCCTCCCGTCCGCCAGGTACCGGACCCGGTCTCCCGTCTTGTACAGCCGCGCCCGAGGGTCCTCGCTGAAGGGGTGCGGCACGAACCGCTCGGCCGTCAGCTCCGGCCGGTTCAGGTACCCCAGCGCCAGCCCGTCTCCTCCCGCGTACAGCTCTCCCACCACCCCCACCGGCACCGGCTGCATCCGCTCGTCCAGCACGTACACCACCGTGTTGGAGATCGGCCTTCCGATCGGCATCGGGTTCCGCACCTGCCCCGGCTCCGTCATCACGTAGCAGCAGGTGAAGGTGGTCACCTCCGTCGGCCCGTACCCGTTCACCAGCGTCCCGGCCACGCCCTGCTCCAGCACCGCCCTCACCCACCTCGGGTCCGCCGCCTCGCCCCCGAACAACACCTGCCGCACCGTGCGGAACGCGTCCGGGCACTCGGCCGCCACCTGGTTGAAGAGCGACGTCGTCAGGAACATCGCGCTCACCCGCTGCTCGCGCAGGAACGCGGCCAGCGCCCTCGGGGCCAGCGCCACTTCCCGCGGCACTCCCACCAGGCCCCCTCCATTCAGCAGCGCACCCCACAGCTCCAGCGTCGACGCGTCGAACGAGGTGTTGGACAGCAGTGCGACGCGGTCCTCTCCCGTGAACCGCACGAAGTGGGTGTCACGCACCAGCCGGACGATGCCCCGGTGCGGAATGCACACGCCCTTGGGCCGCCCCGTCGAGCCCGACGTGTACATGACGTACGCCAGCGACTCGGGCCCCACCGTCTCCTCGAGGTTCTCCCCGCTCTCGTGCGCGAAGGCCTCCGGCGACAGCTCCAGCACGAAGGCGCCGCCCGCGGGCAGCTCCGAGGCCAGCTCCGGCTGCGCCAGCACCACCGGCACCGCCGTGTCCTCCAACATGAACGCCAGCCGCTCCGGCGGGTACGACGGATCCACCGGCACGTAGGCGCCCCCCGCCTTCAGGATGCCGAGCGTCGCCACCACCAGCTCCACCGAGCGCCCCGCGCACAGGCCCACCGGCGTCCCCGCCCCTACCCCCAGCCCCCGCAGGGTCCGCGCCACCTGGTTGGCCCGTACGTTCAGCTCGGCGTACGTGAGCCGTTGCCCCTCGTACTCCACCGCCATCGCCTCGGGCCGGCGCGCCGCCTGCTCCTCGAACAGGGCGTGGACACTGGCGTGCCTCGGGTACTCCGTCCGCGTCTGGTTCCACTCCACCAGCAGCAGCCGCCGCTCCTCCTCATCCAGCAGCGGCAGCGCGGACACCTCCTGCTCCGGCCGCGCCACGGCGCCCTCCAGCAGCCGCGTGTAGTGCGCCGCCATCCGCGCCACCGTCGCCTCGTCGTACAGGCCGGTGTTGTACTCCCACAAGCTCTCCCAGCCCTCCTCCGTCTCCCTCACGAAGAGGTTGAGATCGAACTTCGCCAGCCCCGTCTCGAAGGCCACCTCTTCCGACACCACTCCGGGCAGTGGCAGCGCGGGCGCCGGGTCGATTTGCGAGAACATCACCTGGAACAGCTGCGCGCGGCTCGGGTCCCGCACCGGCTGCAGGGTGTGGCTCAACTGCTCCACCGGCAGCTCCTGATGCGCATAGGCACCCAGGCAGGCCTCGCGCACGCGCCCGAGCAACGTCCGGAAGCTCGCCGCTCCCTGGACCTGGACCCGCAGGGGAAGCGTATTGACGAAGAGGCCCACCAGCCCTTCCAGCTCGTGCCGGGTGCGCCCCGCCATGGGCGAGCCCACCACGATGTCCGTCTGCCCGCTGTAGCGCGCCAGCAGGGCCTGGAAGCCCGCCAGCAACGTCATGAAGGGGGTGACGCCCTCCCGGCGGCTCAGCTCCCGGAGGGCCCTGGAGAGCGCCTCGGGCAGCCGCACCAGAATCATGGCGCCCCGGAAGGTCTGCACCGGGGGCCTCGGCCTGTCCGTCGGCAGCTCCAGCACGGGAGGCACCCCGGCGAGCTGCTGCTTCCACCAGCCCAGCAGGGACTCCAGCGCCTCGCCCTTCAGCCACTCCCGCTGCCACCGGGTGTAATCCCCGTACCGCACCGGCAGCTCCGGCAGCGAGGGCTCACTCCCCGAGCAGAGCGCCTGGTACAGCGCCGCCAGCTCCCGCGCGAGCACCCCCACGGACCAGCCGTCACAGACGATGTGGTGCATCACGAGCACCAGCACGTGCTCCTCCGCCGCCACGCGCAGCAGCAGCGCACGGACGAGCGGTCCCTTCTCCAGATCGAACGGGCGCCGGAACTCCTCCTCCACCCGCCGCTGGACCGCTCCGGTGCGTTCCGCTTCCGGCAAGGACTCCACGCTCTCCACCGGGAGCGAGAGCGCCAGCGCTGGCGCGATCCGCTGCACCGGCTGTCCCTCCACCTGGGTGAACGTCGTCCGCAGTGATTCGTGCCGCTGGAGGAGCGCCCCCAGGCTCCGCTCCAGCGCGGACACCTCGAGCCGGCCTCGCAGCCGGGTGACGTACGGCACGTTGTACGTGAAGCCTCCCGGCGCGAGCTGCTCGATGAACCAGAGTCCCTGCTGCGCGAAGGACAGCGGCAGGACTCCTCCGCCCGGCTGGGACACGAGCGGTGGCGGCCGTGGCCCCTGAGACGGCTCGGCGGCCGACTCGAGCCACCGCGCGAGCTCCGCCACCGTCGGGGCCTCGAAGAGCGCACGCACGGGCAGCTCCACCCGGAGCACCTCCCGCAGGCGCGAGACGACTTGCGTCGCCAGCAGCGAGTGCCCGCCCAGCTCGAAGAAGTGGTCGTGTGCGCCCACGCGCCGCACGCCCAGCAACGAGGCCCAGAGCTCCGCGACGAGTGCTTCCAGCGCCGTCCGGGGCGCGACGTACTCCGTGCTCAGCCCTTCCGGCTCCGGCTCGGGCAGCGCCTTGCGGTCCACCTTGCCGTTCGGGGTGAGCGGTAACGCCTCCAGCCTCACGAAGGCCGAGGGCACCATGTGCACGGGGAGGGCCTGCTTGAGCCAGGTCCGGAGAGACTCGGGATTCAGCCCGGGGCCCGTGGCACCCTCACCCCGTCCCTCTCCCGGGGGGAGAGGGGAGGTGGACTCAGTGGGCGTACTCGAGCCACCAGGCATACTGGCGGCAGTGGGGACCACATAGGCCACCAGTCGCTTGCCGCTGGCGCCGTCGTCCCTCGCCACCACCACCGCCTCGCCCACGTCCGGGTGCTTCGCCAGCGCCGCCTCGATCTCCCCCAGCTCCACGCGGAACCCGCGCACCTTCACCTGCTCGTCCCGCCGCCCCAGGAACTCGAGGTTCCCATCCGCCAGGTACCTCGCCAGGTCTCCTGTCTTGTAGAGCCTCGCCCCCGGCCTCGCACTGAAGGGGTGGGCCACGAACCGCTCCGCCGTCAGCTCCGGCCGGTTCAGGTACCCCAGCGCCAGGCCCTCGCCCCCCACGTACAGCTCTCCCGCCACCCCCACCGGCACCGGCTGCATCCGCTCGTCCAGCACGTACGCTTCCGCGTTCGCCGGTGGCGTCCCCATGGGCACGGACACCGCCCCCTCCGGCACCTCCTTCACCACGAAGAACGTGGACGCCGTCGAGTTCTCCGTCGGCCCGTAGCCATTCACCAGGGAGCGCGGCGCGCCCCGCTCCAGCACCGTCCGCATCGCCTTCGGATCCGGGGCCTCGCCTCCGGCCACCATGTACTTCAGCGAGTGGAACGCATCCGGACACTCGGCCACCACCTGGTGGAACAGCGCCGTGGGCAACACCGTCACGCTGATCCGCTTCTCCCGCAGGAACGTGGCGAGCGCCCGCGGGGACAGCGCCACCTCCCGGGGCGTCCCCACCAGACACCCGCCATTCAGCAGCGCGCCCCACAGCTCCAGCGTCGACGCATCGAACGCGGTGTTGCACACCTGCGCGACCCGCTCCTCCTCCGTCAGCCGCACATGGACGGTGTCACGCACCAGCCGGACGATGCCCCGGTGCGGAATGCACACGCCCTTGGGCCGTCCCGTCGAGCCCGACGTGTACATGACATACGCCAGCGCCTCCGGCCCGCCCGTCTCCCCGAGGTTCTCCCCGCCCTCGTGCGCGAACGTCTCCCAGGAGCGCTCCAGCGGCACCACCGTCGCGCTCACGGCCGCCCACCTCGAGAGGTATTCCGGCTGCGCCAGCACCACCGGCACCGCCGTGTCCTCCACCATGAACGCCAGCCGCTCCGCGGGATACGACGGATCCAACGGCACGTAGGCGCCCCCCGCCTTCAGGATGCCCAGCATCGCCGCCATCAGCTCCAGCGACCGCTCGGCGCACAGCCCCACCCGCGTCCCCGCCCCCACCCCCAGCCGCCGCAGATGTCTGGCCACCTGATTGGCCCGGCGGTTCAGCTCCGCGTACGTGAGCCGCTCGCCCTCGTATTCCACCGCCTCCGCCTCGGGCCGGCGCGCCGCGTGCTCCTCGAACAGCCCGTGCACGGTGGCGGGGCGCGGGGACTCCGTCCGTGCCGGGTTCCACTCCACCAGCACCTGGTGCCGCTCGGCTTCCGATAGCAACGGCAGCTCCGCCAGCGCCCGCTCCGGATGCGCGAGCGCCACCTCCAGCAGCCGCGCGTAGTGCGCCGCCATGCGAGCCACCGTCGCCTCGTCGAAGAGCGCGGTGCTGTACTCCCAGAGGCCCACCAGCCCCCGCGGAGTCTCACGCAGGAAGAGGGTGAGATCCGTCTTCGCCACTCCGGGCTCGAAGACGAGCTCCTCCACGGCCACCCCGGGGAGCTCCAGCGCGGCGAAGGGCGCGGTCCCCTGGAGGACGAACGAGGCCTGGAACAGGGGCGTCCGGCTCGAGTCCCTCACCGGCTGCACGGCGTCCACCAGCTGCTGGAAGGGCACCTCCTGGTGGGAGAAGGCCCCCAGGCAGGACGCGCGCACCCGCTTCAGCAGCTCCCGGAAGCCCAGCCCTCCCGGAGCCTCCACCCGCAGGGGCAGCGTGTTGGCGAAGAAGCCGATCAGCCCCTCCAGCTCGCGCCGGTTGCGCCCGGAGATGGGCGTGCCCACCACGACGTCCGGCTGTCCGCTGTAGCGCGCCAGCAGGGCCTGGAAGCCCGCCAGCAGCGTCATGAAGGGCGTGACCCCCTCCAGACGGCTGCGCTCGCGCACCGCCGTGGACAGCGCCGGAGGCAGCGCCACCCGCAGCACGGCCCCGCGCGAGGACTGCACCGCGGGCCTGGGCCTGTCGGTGGGCAGCTCCAACACGGGGGGAGCTCCGGCCAGTTGCTCCTTCCACCACGCGAGCTGCGCCTCGAGCGCCTCGCCCTTCAACCCCTCCCGCTGCCACACCGCGTAGTCCGGGTACTGCACGGGCAGCGCCGTCAGCCGGGGCGCCTCTCCCCGCGAGTACGCCGCGTACAGCGCCGTCAGCTCCCGCTCCATCACCTCCAGGGACCAGCCATCGCAGACGATGTGGTGCAGCGACAGCAGCAACACGTGCTCGTCCGCCGCCAGCCGCAGCAGCCGGGCCCGGAACAGCGGCCCCTTCTCCAGCTCGAACGGACGCCGGGCCTCCTCCTCCACGAGCCGCAGGGCCGCCCCGGTGCGCTCGCCCTCCGCCAGCCCCTCCAGGCTCTCCACGGGCAGCGGGAGCTCCGGCTCCGGGCCGATCCGCTGGACCGGCTGTCCATCCTCCAGGGTGAACGTCGTCCGCAGGGCCTCGTGCCGCCGGACGAGCGCCTCCAGGCTCCGCTCCAGCGCCGCCACCTCGAGCCGCCCCTTCAACCGCGCGGCGAGGGGAACGTTGTACGTGAAGCCCCCCGGCGCGAGCTGCTCGATGAACCACAACCGCTGCTGAGCGGAGGACAGGGGCAACGCCGCGGCCCTGGAGACCGGGACCAGGGGCGAGGCTCCGCGTCCCGGCCGCGTGCCCGGCTTCGCTCCGGTGGTTCTCTCGGGGGGCTGCACATCGCGCACGTTCATATCGACCTGGGAGTCCTGAATCGGATGGAAGACTTCGAAACCAGGGTGGAAGACAGACTCAGGCGGGGCTGCCGGGCTGCTCCTTCAAGCGCTCGCGCAGGAGGAACTTGCGGATCTTCCCGGAGGGCGTCTTCGGCATCTCGGAGATGATCTCCAGGCGATCCGGCCAGTACGAGACGGACATGCCGGCCTTGCGCAGGTGCTCTCGCAGTTCATTCAAGGTGGGGACCTCGTCGCGAGGCACCACGACGGCGCACACCCGCTCGCCGCCGATGCGATCATCCGCGTGGGCCACGACGGCGACCTCGCGCACCTTGGGATGCGCGTACAGCGCCGACTCGACCTCCACGACGGGAATCTTCATGCCGTGCCGGAAGATGATGTCCTTGAGCCGGCCGGCGATGCGGATGCCTCCGCGCCCGTCGTCGCGCGCCAGGTCGCCCGTGTCGAACCACCCCTCCGCATCCACACACGCGTTGTAGATGTCCTCGCGCTTGAAGTACCCGAGGCACTGGCTCGCGCCGCGCACCAGCAACCGCCCCGCGCCATCCGGGAAGGGCGTCCCGTCCTCGGAGAGGGCCGGAGCGATCTTCACCTCCATCCAGGGCACGGGAGCGCCGTCGCTGTTGGCGGGCCAGTCGGGCGGATCCTCGTGCCGGGTGATGGTGACGGCGCCGTTCTCCGTCATGCCCCAGAGCGTGTGCAGCCGGACGCCGAGCACCTCGCGCACCTCGGCGATGAGGTGGGGAGGCACGGGCGTGGAACCCGTGGCCAGACACCGGAGCGTGCCCACCTTCCGTGGCCGGCGCTTCTGCGACGCCAGCATGTTCAGGTAGTACGTGGGAATCCCATACATGAACGAGATTCCATGCTCCTCGATGAGCTTGAGGTGGAACTCGGGATCCGCCACGTCCAGGTAGACCGCCGTCGCCCCGAGCAGGACGGGCATCTGGAAGAGGTAGGTGAAACCACTCGAGGCGGTGAGGAGGCTCGGCAGGGAGATGACGTCGTCCGCGCCCAGCCCCAGGGTCTCGTTGAGCGCGCGGGTGATGGCGTAGTTCGTGTTGTACGAGTGGATGACGCCCTTGGGCTCGCCGGTGGTGCCCGAGGTGTAGAGCACGTTGAACACGTCATCCGCGCGGGCCGTCAGCGCGTCCAGGCTGCTGGACGGATGGCGCTCCTCCCACGGCTGGGAGACGAAGTGGGCGTCGAAGTCGAGCTCGCCCTCCCCCACCCCGCTGCCCGCCCCGAGGAAGATCCGGTGGCGCAGCGCCGGGAGCGCCGGAGCCATCTCGCGGAGCATGTCGCGATGGGAGAAGCCGGTCCAGCTCGCGGGCCCGATGTACACGGGCGCCTCGGTCCTGCCGAGGATGAACTCCACCTCGCGCCGCCGGTAGTCCGGAGGAATGGGCGCGAGCACCGCGCCGATCCGCGCGCACGCCAGGGCCAGCGCGGTGAACTGCCACCAGTTGGGGAGCTGCACGGCGACGATCTGCCCGCGCCCGACGCCCAGCTCGCGCAGGGCCCCGGCGAACCGCTCCATGTACCGGCCCAGCTCCGCGTAGCTGATCCGCGTGAGATCCCTCGAGAAGTACCGGGCCGCGATGATCGCCGTCTTGTCCGGGTGTTTCCGGATCGCACGGCGGAGGTCATCGACAACAGTCTCGTCGCGCCACCAACCCCTCTGGCGATAGGCCGAGCCGTTGAGCGGCACGACAGTGCTGCCGGATTTCTCCGCCATTGTCATATCTCCCCGATTGATTTGTTATTATGTGATTTGGGGTTTCATGCCCTAACACTTTCTTTGTGGCTGGCCAATGTCGGATTTTTTTTTTACATCGGCCCCAAAGTTCACACATTGACGAGTCACCGCTCGATTTCCTATAGGGTGAGCCCGCTTTAGCATCGAAGTCAGGAATTGCCCCCCCATCCATCATGACTCGCTCGATGACCGCAGCAACGACAAACGCTCGCGTCGAGCGCCCCTCGGATGATGCCCTGGGCCCGCTCCAGGCGCATGCGAGACATATCCGGCGGCTCATCGTCCGGCTCGCCGCCACCCCCGCGGGATGCCATGTCGGAGGCTCCCTCTCCCTCGTGGAGATCCTCGTGGCGCTGCTCGGGCGCGTCATGAAGCTCCATCCCCAGGAGCCCCTCTGGGAGGGGCGGGATCACCTCATCCTGTCCAAGGGACATGCCGCGGCGGGGCTGTATGCCGCACTGTCTGAATTTGGATACTTCGATCCCGAGGAGCTCGTCCAGAACTACAACGCGGAGTGCAGTCATTTCACTGGGCATGTCAGTGCAAGGGTTCCCGGGGTGGATTTCTCCACCGGCAGTCTCGGACATGGACTGGGTTTGGGAACCGGGCTCGCGCTCGGCTACCGGCTGAAAGGCCTGTCCAATCGTGTCTATGTCATCTGTGGCGACGGCGAGATGGGCGAGGGCTCCAACTGGGAGGCCCTCCAGATAGCCTCACATCAACGCCTGTCCAATCTGACAATAATTATCGACCGGAACGGGGGCCAGAACGACGGCCCGACGGAGTCCATCCTCTCCCAGGCCGCCCTCGCGGACCGGCTGCTCACGTTCGGGTTCGACACCGTGGAGGTGGACGGGCATGACCTCCCAGCGCTGCTCCAGGCGCTGGAAGCCCCCGCCACCGGGACGGCCCCGCGCGCCGTCATCGCGAAGACCCAGAAGGGAGCGGGCGTGCCGCTGTTCAAGGGCAAGGGCCCGCACTACGCCGTCTTCTCTCCCGAGCAGCTCCGGCGCGCGCTCGTGTCCATGGGAGAGACCCCTTGAGCGGCCCCCAGACGGGCGGCGCGGATCTCGCGAGCGCCCCGGAGGCCTGGCTGCGGGAGAACCCCAAGCTCTCCAACCGGCAGATCTTCCGGCATGCCCTCGCGCGCTTCGCGGACCAGGATTCGCGGCTCGTGCTGCTGGAGGCGGACCTCGGCGGCGGGGGAGATCCCTTCGAGGCCCGCCACCCCGGCCGCTCCTTCAACCTGGGCATCTGCGAGGCCACGATGCTCGACATGGCGTGCGGCATGGCGCACGTGGGGCACGTCGTCTTCGCGCACACCTTCGCGCCCTTCGGGGCCATGCGCGCCTGCGAGCAGGTGCGGCTCGGCATGGCCTACCCCCAGGCCAACGTGAAGCTCGTCTGTGACTACGGCGGCATCTCGGGCGCGTTCTTCGGGCCCACCCACCACGCCATCGAGGACCTCGCCATCCTCCGCGCCATGCCGGGGATGACGGTGTTCTCCCCCGCCGACGGCCTGGAGACGATCCTCGCCACGCGCGCGATGATCGACCACGACGGCCCCGTGTACATGCGGCTCGGCCGCAACCGGGTGAGCCGGCTGGAGGAGCCGCGCGGTGGCTTCGCGCTCGGCAAGGCGCTCTGTCTCCGGGAGGGCACCGACGTGGGGCTGATCGCCCACGGGGAGATCGGCGTCCACGTGGCGCTGGAGGCCGCCCGGCGGCTGGAGGGCCAGGGCGTCTCGGCGCGCGTGGTGAACCTGCACACGCTCAAGCCGCTCGACGAGGCGGCCATCCTCGAGACGGCGGAGCGGACGCGGCTGCTCGTCACGGTGGAGGAGCACAACATCCTCGGCGGGCTCGGCGGCGCGGTGTGCGAGACGGTCTGCGCGCATGGGCCCGCCCGGCGGGTGCTGCGGATCGGCATCCAGGATCGCTACGACCCGCTCGCGGGCTCCCACGAGTCGCTGCTGCTCGGGCACGGGCTCGAGGGCGCGGCGGTGGCCGAGCGCATCCTCGGCACGTGGCCGCGTCCCCAATAGGCGTCGTTGGAACCTGACTCAAGGAGGAGCGCATGCAGCTGCAGAAGCAGATGGAAGCCAAGGATGTGGCGGGAATCAACGGGTGCCCCACGTGCGCCTTCGAGATCACCGGTGACGGCTACATGGAGGGCGAGGTCGTCACGTGCGAGGGCTGCTCCGCCGAGCTCGAGGTGGTGGGCCTGAAGCCCCTCCGGTTCGCCGAGGCGCCCGAGGTCGAGGAGGACTGGGGCGAGTAGCCCCCTCCCCCCAGCGCCGTATTGGCGGATGGAGCCGCTCGGATCCCATGAAGAAGATCGATCTGATCTACACACGGTTGCGCACGGAAGAACGGATGATCCTCGAGGCGCTCCGCAAGCGGGACTGCGCGGTCGAGCTCCATCAGGACGCGGATCTCGTCCTTCCCCTGGATGCCGGGCGCTGGTCCGGGGGAAACGTCGTGCTGATGCGGAGCATGTCGCTCACGCGCTCCCGGTACCTGGCGGCCATCCTCGAGGTGAAGGGGGCGCGCGTGGTGAACAGCTCCCGGGCCATCACCACGTGCGGGGACAAGATCCTCACGACCCTGGCGCTGGCCGCGCAGGGGATTCCCATGCCGTGGTCGTTCGTGGGCTTCGAGGAGGAGGCCTGCCTCGCGGAGATCGAGCGCCGGGGCTACCCGGTGGTGACGAAGCCGGCGGTGGGCTCGTGGGGACGCATGGTGGCGCGCATCGACGGGCGCAGCGCGGCCGAGGGCCTCCTGCAGATGCGCTTCGACATGGGCAGCGCGCAGGACCACGTCGCGCTGGTGCAGCAGTACATCGACAAGCCGGGGTATGACCTGCGCGTCTACGTGCTGGGCCGGGCGGCCGGAGGCATCCGCCGGCGCTCGGAGCACTGGGTGACGAACACCGCGCGCGGCGCCGTGCCCGAGCGGTACGAGGTGCCCGAGTCGCACGCGAAGCTCGCCGAGCGCGCCGCGGCGGCCGTGGGGGCGGACATCGCGGCCGTGGACCTGCTCGAGACGCGCGGTGGGGAGATCCTCGTGAACGAGGTCAACCACTGCGTGGAGTTCGCCCGGAGCATCGAGTCCACCCGCATTCCGCTGCCGGAGTTGATCGCGGACTACGCCGCCGGGGTGCACCCATGACGCGCGTGGCCGTGCTGGGCGCCTCGGGCTACACGGGGGGCGAGGTGCTGCGGCTGCTCCTGGCCCACCCGGGCGTGGAAGTCGTCCAGGCCACCTCCGGGCAGTTCGCCGGCAAGCGCCTCGACTTCCCCCACCCGAGCCTCCGGGGCATGAGCGCGCTGCGCTTCGTCCCGCACGAGGCGCTGGAGCCGTGTGATCTGCTCGTGAGCTGCCTGCCCCAGGGAGGGCTCCTCCAGCGCTGGGCCCAGGTGCGCGAGCTCGCGGGCCGGATCGTCGATCTCAGCGCGGACTTCCGGTTGGACCCGGTGGACCACTCACGCTGGTACGCGAAGCACCCGCGGCCCGAGGACGCGCCGCGCTTCGTCTACGCGCTCCCCGAGTGGACCGCCCAGGAGCTGCCCGAGGCCCGGTATGTCGCCATCCCCGGCTGCATGGCGCACGCCGCGCTCCTGGGCATCCTCCCGCTGGTGCGCGCGGGGCTGGTGAAGCCGGAGCTCGTCGTGGACGCGAAGACGGGCTCTTCTGGCGGTGGCGCTACGCCGGACCGCGCGTCCCACCACCCCGAGCGCGCCTCCGCCCTCCGCTGCTACCGGCCCGTGGGGCACCGGCACACGGGGGAGATCGAGAACGTCGTCGAGCGGCTCACCCGGACGCGCCCCAGCGTGCACTTCAGCGCCACGGCCGTGCCGAGCGTGCGCGGCATCCTCGCGACGGTGCACGGCTTCGCCGCCCGGCCCCTCGACGAGAACGAGCCCTTGCGCGCCATCGCGATGGCCTACCGCGAGAAACCCTTCGTGCGGCTCATCCGGCCGAACACGAGCGCCTCGCCCTTCCCCGAGCCGGGCCCCCTGCAGGGGACGAACTACTGCGACCTGGCCGTGGACGTGGACACGGAGCGGCAGCGGATCGTCGTGAACGTGGCGATCGACAACCTGGTGAAGGGCGCGGCGGGAACGGCCGTCCACGCCATCAACCTGATGCTCGGGAGACCCGAGACCGAGGGCCTCGGCTTCCGCGGCCTGCATCCCATCTGAAACACAGGGGAAGAACACATGAGCACGAATGAAACCGCGGGGACCGAGCTGTCCCCCGGGAGGGCTTTCGCCGCGGCGGTCGTCTCCCAGGGCACGAAGGCGTCCGTGGAGTTCTCCACGACGATCACCGACTCGTTCCCGGGCTTCAAGCGCCGCCCCCGCATCGCGGTGCGCGGCCTCTTCAAGGTCGTGAAGACGGAGCAGCCCCAGGTCAAGTACTGGTACGAGACGCGCCCCCAGTCCGCCCTCACCGAGCAGGTCATCGACGCGCAGCTGCGGCAGGAGGCCACGTTCGAGTTCCACTCGGACAGGACGGAGCTGAAGCCGACCACGGCGTGGGTGCAGATCGATCCCGCCCTGCTGGATGATCCCGAGGCGCTCGCGACGTTCATCGACTACCGGCTGCTGGTGCGCCTGTGCACGGCGGAGAACCAGGCGCTCGCCCGCGGCCCCGGTGGCGAGCGCGTGCGCGGACTGCTGGAGACCCCGGGCGTGACCCGGCTCGCGGCGCGCGAGACCCCGGTGGCCTCGCTGCTGGCGGCGTGCAATCGCGTCGAGCAGGTGGGCGGCTCGGCCGACGGCATCCTGATGAACCCGGAGGACTACTACCGCTACTTCGTGGGCCAGGGCAGCCTGCTGAAGGACCTCGCGGACATGGGCGTGCGCATCGCCCGCGCGCGCATGGTGAACCCGGGCACCATCATCGTCGGGGACTACACCGCCGCCGCCACCATCTTCGACAGCGGCCGCTCCGTCATCCGCTTCGCCGAGCCCCCCAAGGGCATCTTCCCGCGCGAGGGGCTCGCCGTGTGCGGGGAGATCCAAGAGGCCCTGGTGGTCCACCTGCCCACGCACTTCTACGTCGCGGCGCTGGCCTGACGGCGGTTGGAACGGGGAGCGCGCGTGTCTCGAAATTCACTGAAGGTTCTCTACATCACCGGCTGGTGCCGCAACGGCAGCACCATCATCGGCAACGTGCTCAACGAGGTGGAGGGCTTCTTCCACACCGGTGAGCTCAGCTTCCTGTGGAAGAATGCCTACGGCAACGGCTCCAACACCTCCTGTGGCTGCGGTGAGGCGCTGACGAGCTGTGGCATCTGGTCCCGGGTGCTCCAGGAGGAGACGCCTCCGGGCCAGGATCCCGCCGGCCATGCCCGCGAGGTCGTGAAGCGCCAGACGAAGGCCGTCCGGACGCGGCACACGTGGAACATCCTCCGGGAGGGCACCCGCTCGGAGGCGGTCCGCGAGTACGCCGCCACGCTGAGCCGGACGTACCGCGCCATCGCGAAGGCCACCGGCAGCCACACCCTGGTGGACAGCGGCAAGCTCCCGTCCGAGGCGGCACTCCTTCCGCACGTGGAAGGCATCACGCCCTATTACCTCTACCTGGTGAGGGATCCCCGCGCCGCCGCGCACTCGTGGACGAAGACGAAGCAGTACGTCGTCCCCATGTCCACGTTCCGCAGCACCTCGTATTGGGTCGGGTTCAACCTCGCCTCCGAGGCCGTCATCCGGCGCTACCCCGAGCGCTCGTTCTTCCTCCGCTACGAGGACTTCATCGCGAATCCAGCCAGCGGGGTGGACGGGCTGCTCGGGATGCTCGGCGAGGAGGGCGCGGTCAATCCGGTGAAGGGGCGGACGGTGCAGCTGGGCGGCAACCACACCGTCACCGGCAATCCGGATCGCTTCCGCGCCGGGACCACGCTCCTGCGCCCGGAGGACGACGCGTGGCGGAAGGAGCTGCCCTCCCGGGCGAGGGCCCTCACCGAGGCGCTCTCCTGGCCGCTGATGGCCCGCTACGGCTACTACCAACCGCCGCGCACCCACGCCCGCGCGAGCGAGGGCTCCGTGACGGCGAACAACGACACCCGGGAGGACGTCCGTGGAACTGGGACTGGCAGGTAGGGTCGCGCTCATCGCGGGAGGCTCGAGTGGGCTCGGGCTGGCCGTCGCCGAGGAGCTGGCGAAGGAGGGGGCCCATGTCGCCATCGGCGCGAGGGACCCGGAGAAGCTCGGCCGGGCCGAGCGCCGGTTGAAGGAAATGGGCCGGGGCCGGGTGCTCGCGACGGAAGTGGACCTGAAGAACCCCGATGCCGTCCGCCGCTGGGTCGAGGACGTGGCGGGCCGCATGGGAGCACTCCACATCGCGGTGACGAACAGCGGCGGACCTCCTCCGGGCCCGGCGACGAAGTTCGGACTCGAGGCGTACCGGGAGGCCGTGGACGCGGTGCTGCTGCCCCCCATCGGCCTGGCGCTGGCCGCCCTCCCCCACATGAAGCAGGCCCGGTGGGGACGGCTGCTCTTCATCACCTCCGAGACGGTGGTCCGGCCCGTGGCGCGGTTCGCCCTCTCGGGCTTCTCGCGGCTCGGCATCGTCGGGTTCGCGTCCGCGCTCGTGCAGGAGCTGGGGGACTGCGGCGTCACCGTCAACGTGCTCGCCCCCGGCTACACCCGCACGCCCCCCGTCGAGCGCACCGCCGGCACCGAGGGAGACGTGGACGCCGGGCTGCGCGCCATGGCCGCCCACATCCCCATGCGCCGGGTGGGCCTCCCCGAGGAGTTCGCCGCCGCCGCCGCGTTCCTGGCGAGCGAGCGGGCCTCGTTCATCACCGGGACCGTGCAGCTCGTCGATGGTGGCGCGAGTGTGATCGGATGAGCCGCGGGCCCATCGTGGTGAAGATCGGCGGCGCCCCGGGGGTGGACCTCGAGAACGTCTGCGATGACGTCGCGGAGCTCGTCCGCCAGGGCGAGCGCGTCCTCGTGGTGAATGGAGGCTCGGACGCTGGAGAGCGGCTGTTGAAGCTCCACTCGCTCGAGCGCCCCGAGGTGACCACGCCCAGTGGCAACGTGGTGCGCCTCACGAACGCGGCCACCCTGCGCATCCTGATGATGGCGTGGGTGGGCGAGGTGAACAAACGCATCGTCCTGGCGCTCGGGGAGCGCGGCATCTCCGGGCTCGGGCTGTGCGGCGCGGATGGGCGGGTGCTCATCGCCCGGCGGCGGCCTCCGTTGAAGATCCACGACAACGGGCGGCTCCGGATCGACCGGGAGCACCTGGCCGGGGAGCTCACGGCGGTGAACACGGGCCTGCTGGGCACGCTGCTGGAGCTGGGCCACGTGCCCGTCCTCTGCCCTCCCGCGGTCACGGAGGACGGTGTGCTGGTGAACGCCGATGCGGATCAGGTCGCCGCGTCGGTGGCCACGGCGATGGGGGCCCGGGCCTTCGTCATGCTGTCGAACGTGCCGGGGCTGCTGGAGAACCCGAACGAGCCGCTGACGCTCGTGCGGCACAGCGACGACGTGGAGGGCTGCATGCAACTGGCGGCCGGACGCATGCGGTACAAGCTGGACGCCGCGCGCAAGGCGCTCCAGGGCGGAGTCCCCTCCGTCTATGTGAGCTCCTCCCGCGTGCCCCGCCCCGTGTTCGTCGCCCTCACCGAGGAGTCCGGCACGAAGTTCACCCTCCCCCGGAAGGACGCGGCCAATGCGGGCACGTGAGAAGTCGATCGAGTTCCTCAAGTGGATGGTGGAGCAGTACAGCCCCAGCCACCACGAGCACGCCTTCTCCCGTGCCCTGGCCGGGCAACTGGAGCGCCGCGGCTGGCGGGCCCACACGGACGAGGTGGGCAACACCATCGCCAGCCTGGGCGAGGGCGATACGTGCATCGCGCTGCTCGGCCACATCGACACGGTGCCCGGAGAGGTGCCGGTGCGCATCGAGGACGGGCGGCTCTTCGGGCGCGGGACGGTGGATGCCAAGGGGGCGATTGGCGCCTTCATCGAGGCCGTGGAGCTGCTCGAGGAGAGCGAGCGCGCCGGGAAGAAGTTCCTGCTGCTCGGGTGCGTCGAGGAGGAGGTGGCCATCACGCGCGGCGCGTTCCACGTCCGCGAGCGCTACCGCCCGGACTTCGTCATCAACGGAGAGCCGAGCGGGGCCCACGCGGTCACCATCGGGTACAAGGGGCTCGTCCGGGCCGAGCTCGAGTACCGGGCGAGCCGGCGCCACACGGCGAGCCGGGAGTACCGCGCCGCCGCCGAGCACGTCGTCGAGTCCTGGAACCAGCTGCGCGCGGACTGTGACGCGTGGAACCGGGAGCGGCCGCTCTTCGAGCAGAACCTGCCCTCGCTGACCTCGTTCCAGACGGGCGCGACGGACACCGAGGAGTGGGCGCGGGCCAGCGTGAACATCCGCACCGGCCCGTCCAGCGATGGCGAGCGCCTGCTGGCGCTCCTGGGCGGCGTTCCCGGCGTCACCGTGAATGCCCTCTCGAACAAGGGCGCGGTGAGCACGGATGGGAACGACGCGCTCTCGCGGATGTTCAAGCGCGTCATCCGCGAGCGGGGGGCTCGTCCGACGCTCCGGCTGAAGACGGGGACGTCGGACTGGAACACCGTGGCGGCGGCGTGGCAGGTGCCCACGCTCGCCTACGGCCCCGGCGACTCCTCCCTGGACCACACGCCGCACGAGCACATCGGGCTCGACGAGTACGAGGAGGGCGTCGCGGTGCTCGCTCGCGTGCTGGCGCTGCTGCCCACGAAGCCGCTGGGGTGAGGGGTGTGACGGCGTGCACACGTGGGCTGTTCGTGCCGTCACAGCCGCCCGGCGGCCTTCCGGGCAGAGTCGTTCGCATGTCCCACGTCACGAACACCGAAGTCATCCTCCCCCACTCCCTGTCCGCCGAGGCGCGGCGCCAGCTCATCGACTCCCTCTACGCCGTCCACCGGCGGATCTTCGATGGCGTGGGCCGGGAGTCCTTCGCCCGCTACGTGGTCGAGTCCCAGGCCGAGCACACGTGGCTGCTGCTCCACAAGAACGAGGCGGGAGAGGTGGTCGGCTACTTCGCCCTGCACCTCTTCGAGAAGCAGCTGGGCGACGAGCCCCTGGCGGTGTTCCGCGCGGAAGCGGGCCTGCTCAGGGAGTACCGGGGCGGCAACGTCAACGCGCGTTTCTGGATGGAGCGGGTGATCCACCATGTGCTGACGCACCCGGGCCGGCGCGTGTTCTACATGGGCTCGCTGGTGCACCCGTCCAGCTACTGGCTGTTCGCCCGGCACTGCGGCGAGGTGTGGCCACGGAGAGACCAGGAGACGCCCCCGGAGCTGCTGGCCTTCATGGACACGCTGGCCACGGAGTTCGGCCTGGAGAAGGTGCACCCGGCGCGGCCGCTGGTGCGGAAGGTGGGCTGGCGGACACGTGAGACGGAGGTGGAGCGCGAGTATTGGGCGCACTGTGACAAGCCCGAGGTGCGCTACTTCGTCGAGGCCAACCCCGGGTATGGCGAGGGGCACGGGCTGGTGACACTGGTGCCCATCACCCTGGGGAACCTGCGGAGCATGGCGCGGTCACTGCTGACGAAGCGGCTGCGCCAGTCCTTGGAGCAGCTGGCGGCTAGGGTGCAGCGCACGCGCCTCGGGGCCCGCCTGATCGCCTCGCGGGTGGTCCAGCAGCTGCGCCGGGTACCGTCCCTGGCCCACCTGGACGAAGGCACCCTGCGCGGCCTGGCAAGGCGAGCGGAGCGCCTCGTGCTGCCCGCGGGCCGGTACGTCTTCCACGCGGGGAGCGCCTGCGACGAGCTGTACGTGCTGGAGCGGGGCGCGGTCTACGTGCTGGCCGAAGGCGAGAAGCTCGTGGACGAGCTCGGCAGCGGCACGGTGTTCGGGGAGGGAGCGCTGCTCACGGGCGAGCGCCGCTCGGCGTCCATCCGCACGGCGACGGCGTCGACGCTGGTGCGCATTCCGCGCTCGGCGGTGCTGCCCCTGCTGGAGGGGGATGCGCGTCTGCGGGAGGGAATGTGGAAGACGCTCGCCGAGCGGCGCTTCGATGACCTGGTGCGCGGGAGCGAGCGGTACGGGCAGCTCGGGCGCAAGGACCGGCTCGCCCTGCTCCGGGAAGGAGAGCACCGCGAGCTGGCACCGAGGGAGCAGCACGAGCTCGAGGCGGGCACCTGGCTGTTCGTGCTCTCGGGCACGGTGGAGGTCGAGCACGAGGGGATGGAGATGACCCAGAGGGGTTCCACGTTCCTGGAGGCACGGCAGCCGCTGCGGATGAAGGCCCGGGAGACCACGCGGTTCGTGCTCCTGAAGCAGGAAGCGGCACGGCGGAACGAGGAGACCTCGCTCGTGTACCTCGCGGCGGCGTAGGACGGACCCGGCCCACCGTGCAACACCTCTTGAACCTACACCCGATGAACCTGAACCGCGCTCCGACCAGAAGGGGCATGGTGAACTGTTGAGTTACACTGGGCGCTCTCGCGAGGATCTCGGTTCTCAGCCTTAGCGGAGATGGCATGCCATGGGACACCCCACCGTCGATAACGAGACGCCGTTCGCCTTCGACATCATGAGCCTCGTGGATGAGGACGGGAGGCCCCTGCTGCTCTTAGTGGTAAAGGCTACCTATTCCATCGGCGACACGAGGCTGCGGCTCGCCGAGGAGCAGTTCCCAGTGAACTGGAGCGGCGAGTCCTGGGGTGAACCCGGCGAATCCAGCTACAAGTACGAGCCGGAGGGAGCCTTCATCAAGCCGGCCACGGATGTGGCACTCATCGGCCACGCACACGCACCACAGCGGGGTACTACCGAGACAGTGGTCGCCCTCCAGAGTAGGCCCGCTGAAAAAGGTCGTGCGCGTGGTGGGCGAGCGCACCTGGTTCCGCAGCATGGGCCGAGTGGGCATGACGAAGCCGCTGCCCTTCGAGACAATGCCCCTCGCCTGGGAGCGGGCCTTCGGTGGTTGGGACCGGACGGATTCGGGCAAGCCCGCCTTCGAGCCGCACAACCCGGTGGGTACCGGATTCCGTGCCAGCGCGCGCCATTTCGAGGAAGGATTGAAACTGCCCAACCTGGAGGATCCGGCGGAACCGCTGCGCGACTTCGGGCAGAAGGTCACGCCAGCGAACTTCGGATTTATCTCGCCCCACTGGCAGCCAAGGGCGAAGTACGCGGGCACCTACGACGAAGCCTGGAACAAGACGCGCAAGCCACTACTGCCGAAGGACTTCGACCAACGCTTCTTCAATGCCGCAGCACCAGGCCTCATCGCCCCTGGCTACCTCCAAGGCAACGAGGCCGTGGTCGTTGCTGGCGCCTCTCCAAGAGGTCGGCTCACCTTTCCACTCCCTGGCCAAGCAGCCCCCAGGGTCACCGTAGCCCTGACCAGCTCCGGGGACGTGAAGCCCGAGATGCGCCTGGACACCGTCATCCTCGACACGGACGCGGAGCACGTCCTGCTCCTATGGCGCGGGCATGTGGTGCTCAGTGACGGTATGCATGATGTGCGCGACTTACGCGTCACTGCTGAGGGTGTTTCTCGACTGAAGACAGCCTGAGAGTGCAGACTCATTTCCAGCTTTCCTGAATTGGTTCTGGCTCGCCGCCCACTTGACTCCTTGAGCGGGCCTGTGTTCGCGCTACGTGGATTCGGCGTGGTAATCTCTTCCCTCTTGGAGGTGGACATGCCCGTCAACACTGGTGTCAACAAGATGTCCGTTGTGACCAAGGACAGTGGTGGCGTCACCACCGCGTTCCCGGACGTGTGCAAGACGCCCAGTCCGGCCGGGCCCGTGCCCATCCCTTACCCCAACGTGGCGCAATCCTCGGACACCGCGAAGGGCACCAAGAAGGTATCCGTGGCAGGCAACCCGGTGTGCGTGAAGGACTCGAACTTCAGCACCAGCACGGGTGATGAGGCAGGCACGGCCGGGGGCGGCGTGGCCTCCAGTAAAACCAAGGGCAAGGCCGAGTTCGTCAACTTCTCCTTCGACGTGAAGTTCGAGGGTAAGAACGTAGCGCGCGCCTTCGACCTCATGCTTCACAACGACAAGAACACGCCTCCCTTCCCGGTCATGCAGGGACCCATCATCGCCATGGGGAGTGGTGACACGAAGCCCAAGTGTCTCTGCTGCGAAGAGGACGTCTAGGCAGGTTGCCGGGAACGCGCTGATGCTCTCCATGGAAGCCCACCGCAGCACCGGCGCGTCCTCCGCGCCGCACGATGCCTCACCCCGAATGGACATGGCGCGGGACTTCCTCTCGGATGCCGCCTTCTTCTGGGTGCAGCGCGAGCAGGGACTGGTAGCTCCCGACTACACCCTTCAGGAGCTCCTGGAAGGCCCCGAGCAGCGGCTACTCGCCTGCCTTGACGCACTGGTGCTGGGTGGACCGACAGTCCATCGGAAGTTACTGCGGCCCGCCCTGGCTTCGGAGGAACTGGAGACAGTCGCCTGCGCATGCTCCGCCCTCCTCATGCAGGGCGGAGCGGAAGGGCTCGATGCCGTGCTCACCACGCTCTGTGTCGACGTGGAGCCGACGAGCCAGGGGGCGGCACGAGCCCTGGAACTCACCCGCCGCGTGGACGCGGTGTCTCGGCTGCACGCGCTCCTGAAGGATGACACTCCCGTAGTCCAGACCCGTGTGCTTGATATCCTCACGCAGTGGGAGACGGATCCCGCTCAAGACCTGGACGGGCTCCTCGCCGCGAGCGATGCACCGCTGGCCTGCGCGGTGCTGCGCGCCGCCCGCCGCTTTCCCGCGCGGCTGAGGGTCTCCTCGCTCGATCGCGCCCTCGGCTCGGACGTGCCGGAGGTGCGCAACACGGCGCTGGAGACAGCCTTTCTGCTGGGGCACCCCGGCGCGTGGAGCACCTGTGTCGAGGCCGTCCGCCGCCGGGGGCCGGGTTGGGGTGGGCCTGCGGCGCTGCTCGCGCTGGGCGGCGACCTCCAGGACGTCAACCTCCTCCTCCAGGCGCTGCCGGAACCAGCGCTGCGGCGGGACGCGCTCTGGGCCCTGGGGCTTAGCGGGCGCGTTGCCGCCGTGGGGCCGCTGCTTGAGGCCATGCGAGACGAGGCCGTCGCGCCCTTGGCTGCGGAGTCCTTCTGCGCCATCACCGGCCTGGCTCTCACCGGTGACCTTTCGGTGCCTCGCGAAGCCTGGACGCCGGATGCTCCCGAGGAGGAGGAACCTACGCCGCTCGGACCCGAGGCCGAACTCCCCCTCCCCGAGCCCCAGAGGGTGGAGAGCTGGTGGAAGCAGGCCCAGAGTCACTTCCCACCCCAGGGGCGCTACCTCGCCGGGAAACCCTTCGGGGCCGAGCCACTCCTCGAGGCCCTCACCGCTGGACCCATGCGCAGACGCGCGACGCTGGCGCTGGAACTGGCCGTGCGCACCCAGGGTGCCTGGCAGCTTTCCACCGGGACTTGGGCGCTGCGGCAATGGAAGGTGCTACAGTCCATGGGGCCTGCGGTACGTGGGAGGCTGGCCCTGGGCTCCTTCCGCGCGCTGCCGCGTACCCTCGCCGTCCCGGAGGCGTTGCCGATGAAGGACGAGCCGCTCTTTCCGCCGGTGTTCCGCCAGCGCCCTCCGCCTCCGGGTGCGCTCGCGGTGACAGGGCTGGGGCTGGTGTCGTCCCTGGGGGATGGTGTGGTGGGCAGTTGCGCGGCTGCACGGGTGGGCGTGGCCCGGCCGGGGGCGCTGGAGGGCACTTCGATCGTTGACGAGGACTCGGGCGAGGAGTTGCCGATAACGGGGCATGCCATCCCCCACCTCACGCAGGGCTTCAGCGGCGTGGGACGGCTGGTGCGGCTGGGCGTGGCGGCCCTGACGGACCTCGTACACCAGACCGGACTGACCGCGGGACCGCGTACCGGCCTCTTTCTCAACTTGCCGAGCGGCTTCCTCCTCGCCGCCGCGGAGCGTCATGCGCGTGAGGCCGCGAAGCGGGAGGCGGTCGCCTCCGGGCAAGAAGAGGACTCCGGGGAGGCAGAAGTCTCCGAAGAGGAGCCCCTGCTCGCGGAGGTACTGCGAGAGCAGTACTCACGGACGCTGCTGCCGCGGCTGCTCGCTCAGGCCGCCTTGCCGGGCGGTGTCTCGCAGGAGGAGCTCTTCTTCGGTGACTCCCCTGGCTTCGTCACCGCCTTGCGCGCGGCGGAGCGCGCGCTCAGGTCGGGCGCGGTGGAGCGATGCATCGTGGGCGGCATCGACAGCCTCGTCGAGCCAGAGTGGTTGGACGCGCTGGAGGAACTGCGGCTGCTGAAGACGCCCAATCGGCCAGTGGGACTGATGCCCGGAGAGTGTGCAGCCTTCGTGCTGGTGGAGAAGGCGAACGCGGCGGCCCTCCGAGGCGCATCTGTCCACGCGCACATCGACGCGATGGCCTCCGCCTCCGAGCCGACCCACATGTTCTCCGGCCAGACCCACCTGGGCGTCGCGCTGACGTCGGTGCTCGCTGAGGTGCTCGGGAGCCTGGAGGATCGAGGGCGGGAGACGGGCCTTGTCTTCGCAGACCTCGACGGCACGATGCAGCGGGCCCAGGACTGGGGCTACGCCCAGGTGAGGCTGGAGGGCTTCCCGCTGAGGGAACTGCCCACGTGGTACCCTGCGGACGCGTGGGGCGGCGTGGGCGCGGCAACGGGAGCCTTGGCCGTCTGCATGGCGTCACGAAGCTTCGCGCGGGGCCATGCACCGGCGTCCGGAATCCTGGCGTGGCTCTGGGGGTGGGCGGGGGAGCGGACTGCGCTTCACGTACGGGCGCCCACGGCGCGGTGAGGTGGAACGTCAGCGCCGGGCCAGGCCCGGCATCATCCGGTACTCAGGCTGCGTGCTCAGGCCGCGCTCCTCGGCCAGCCGCAGCAGGGCCAGTCCCTCGATGAAGACGTGGCGCTCGGTGTGGAAGCGTTGGGGATGGAGGGGTGGGCCTGCGTTCCGGAACTCTGCGTCGCGCTCGACGAGCAGATCCTCCAGGGCGGCATCGAATGCCTCCTGGTCCCGGTTGGAGAGCGACTCACACACGGCTAGCCGCGGGGAGCCACTGTCGCCGGAGCATTTCTGGAAGGCCGCGAGAGCCCGCTCCTCACCCGGGGACGGGGTCTTCGCGCCCGCGAGCAGGTGCTCGCGAAGGAAGTCGGCGTAGCGGAAGTCGTCCTCGAACTCCTCGTCCGCCACCCAGCGGTGCGGGGAATGCTGGGCGATGTCGCGGGCGAGGCCTATCTCACCAGCGGCGAGCGCGTCGAACAGGGGTTCCACCCGGCTGGCGCAGCGGAACCGGCTCGGCGCCGCCGGCTCCGGACTGCAGAGCAGCAACTCCCGGCGCGCCGTCGCGGACAGGCGCAGGTCATGGCGGAACGCCGGGACGTCGCCCTCCGCCAGCAACGCGCCGATGGCGGCAATGCGGCGATAGGTGGAGAGCCGGGTCAGCAGCTCCTCGCGCTGGAGAGACGTGAGAGGCTGGCGAAGGCCGTCCTCCAGCTCCTCGACCGCCGTGAGCGCGTTCTCGCGAATGACATCCATCTGGGGCATGGGGTGTCGCCTGTCCTCCGCGGACGCGGAGCGTCTACGAGCTGGCCCGCTTGCGGAACTCGGAGCCGTAATCGTCCAGATCCTGGAAGAACATCCCGGTGCAGTCCTCGTCCAGGATGGTCTGCCCCAGGTCTTCCCGGACGAGGATGAGCCGGGACCTCTCCGCCAGCCGGAAGAGCTTCGTGTCCTTGGGGATCTTCTTTTCCTGGAGCACCAGCCGACGGAAACGGTGCACCTGATCCTTGCTGATGGGGTCCATCGTGAAGTCGGACTTCTTGGCATCCATGCAGGCCACGGTGCCCAGCACGTTGGCGATGAAGTAGGGCGCGTCCAGCACCTTCTTGCGCGGTGTGCGCACACGCACCGGCAGGAACTCGATGGTGCCCTTTGCCGTCTCCCTGTCCAGGATGCCCTTGAGCTTCTCGGACACCACGAGCAGGGCGTAGCTATTGGGGATGCTGTCCGTCAGCTTGCTGCCCCGCTCCTTCGACAGGTCGAAGATGAGTCCCTCCGGAAACCAATCCTTGCAGGGCACTCCCTCATTCAGCAGATAGCCCTTTCCATCCAGTTCTTCCTTCCGGTACGAGTCCAGCCACGCGAAGGACTCGTCCTCGTCGTCATTCACCCAGGGGTAGTAGCTCACCGAAACAGGCTCCTCGTTCAGGGCTTCTTGCTCTTCGTGAGGCCCTTCTTCTTGGCGGCGGGCTTCTCGAACTTGTTGATGGGGATGGGACCGGCGGCCACCAGCATGTCCCAGTAGTCCTCCTGGAGCTTCATCAGCTTGTTCTTGAGATCCTCGGGAGGGTTCCACTCCTTGTGCTTCTTGTCCTTCGCCAGAGCCCTGTCCAGAGCGTTCTTGACATCATGCATATCCGCTTTGACCTGCTCGGAATAGTCCGGATGGCTGCCCTGGTGAAACGGCAGAAGATGGAACGCCGTGTCTTTCTCCCTGGCGGGGAGGAAGATGATGTTCTCCCCGTTGTTGATGTTGTAATCCACCCCCTGGAGCATCCGGAGTTGGTTGCTGTTGAAGAACTTGTCGGAGAACGCCTCTTCCGGAAGCATGTGGTGCCCCTGGTTGACATACGGGGACTGGCCGATCTGGAAGTTGTTCCCATACGTGAAGGTATAGCGCCGCGCGTGGGCCTTGCTGCCTGCCTTCACTCCCTTGTCACGGGCGCGCGTACCACGCGCCTGGAGCACGCCCTGGATGACATCGAGGTCTGCGTAGACGCTCTTTCGACCCCCATTGCCCTTGATGTGCTTGTGGCCCTTGTCCCGGTAGTCGCGAGAGCGCTTGAGCCGTGCCTTCAGTTTGCCCCCGCCAGAGAGGTGCTGTCCCATGCGTGCCTCCGTAGGACTCAGTTCAACTCGATTTTACCACCACGGATGAGTTGGAGCCCGGAAGCGCGGCTCTCCACCCGGACGCCCCGCAGGAGGATGGTGCCGTCCCTGCGCAGCGTGATGCTCGCCTCGCCCACCTGAAGAACGAGCTCCCGCTGCGCGCCCAGTACCAAGCGTTCCTCCGGCGCGGAGTTTTTTGCCCTGGCTGCCGTGGCAGGCGCGGGTTCAGCGGGTGCGGGAGTCTCGGGCCCCCCGGGCCGGGTCGCCTCCTCCAGGAGTTGGTCCAGCAGCGAAGGAGTATCAGAGTCCTGCGCCATGGCGACAAGCAGGGGCCGCGCCGGATCACCCTCCTCGAAGAGCAGTACGGCCTGCCGCTGCTCCCCTGCGGCCTCGCGGAGCTGTGCCACGTCGAGCGCTACGAAACTCCGAGCCGGAACCGCCCCGGGACAGCCGTCGAACTGCACCAAGGGCAGGCCCTCCAGGCTCACGCCGACAAGTCGACCGACGCGCGCTCCGAGGATGGGTTGCTGCGACTCGGAACGGGCGACCTTGTCAGGAGTGCTGCAATCGTCAGGTGAAGACATGGGAAACCTCAGCGACACGGTGGAGCCCATTGTCTCAATAGCCGGGCTGGATGACGAGCCGCCACCTGAGCGGCTGTGTAGCAGTTGCTGCCAACATCCTCGTGCCCCCCCTGTCGCCCCCCTCTCTGTACACGAGCCTGCCGCGATGGCAGCAGCGAGAGAAGAGCCGAAGGAAGAATGAGAGAACGCAGTATTCCCGCCTTACGGCATGACGGGACGAATTGTCCGATGCGCCGCGTCCTACCGTGCTCGATGGTGGCCGCGATGCGCGTCAGCGGCACGCCCCCGTCCACCGGACGCATCTCGGTGCCACACTCGGCGGCCCAGGTGACGAAGGAGTGGCGCAGCTCGCCCATACGTAGCGGCTCCAGTCCCACGGACTTCGCCGCGCGCCTCACCACCTGTCGAATCCACCAGTCCGCCGGAGCCGAGCCCCTGGCCCGGAGGCGCATGGCCGCCGCGAGGGCATGGGCATCCACGAACTGGACGTGGACCCGCCCCGGGCGGTGGTGAGCACCGCCTCCTCCTCGCGGAGCCAGGAGCAGAACGCCTTGATGGCCGCGATCCGGTGCCGCCTGGCCGGGATGTCCCCCGCTTCCGCGTCGAACCAGCCGTTGAGTGCCTGCTTGAGGTCCTGGAGACGAAGCTGCCGCAGGTCCTTCCCGTAGAGCACCTCGGCCCACTGGGCGAGGTAGTGGAGGACGTTCTTCCGGTGCCGCTCGGTGCGACCCTGGCTCTTCAGGTAGCCGAGGAACCTCTCCACGGTGGGAAGGTCCAGGAGGACCGGCGCGTTGCCCGGTGTGGTCTCCTCAGCGGCCTTGGCCTCCTGGGCACGGGCCACGTAGGCGGCCGGGTCCCTCCGGAAGAGCGCCAGTTCGGCGAGCGCATCCTTCTCGTTGCCCGCCGAGAGCCTTGTGGTATAGAGCCGCCCGTGGACCTGCTTTTCGAGGACCTACACGGTGTCGCCCTGCTTGTTCACGTAGGTGCGTAAGTCAGTACGAAGTTGCGCATCGACTGGAGGGGCGGTAGAAAGCAGTCGAAGTTCCGCAGTAAAAGCAGCCGGTTGCACCATTTGGCCAGGTAGCTCACCTGGTTAGAGCGGCGGTCTCATAATCCGCAGGTAGTCGGTTCAAGTCCGACCCTGGCCAAGGCTCCGTCTCCGGGTTCACTCGGAGACGGGGCTTTTTTTCTGCCCGCTCCCCCGTGAACTCCGGCCGACGTGAGAGGTCCCCCTCTCGTCCATGTCGTCCGACTTCGACTCCGACTCCCGCCCCGCGGCCCCCGGCCCCGAGACGCCCCACCTCCACGAGGAGCGCCTGCGTCTGGCCGTCGAGGCCACCGGCCTGGGCACCTGGGACCTCGATCCCCTCACCGGCACCCTGCTCTGGGACGAGCGCTGCAAGGCCCTCTTCGGCGTCCCCCCGGATTCCTCCCCCCTCGACTACGACACCTTCCTCTCCCTCGTGCACCCCGAGGACCGCGAGCACGTCCACCAGGTCGTCCAGCGGGCCCTGGCTCCCTCCGGCAGCGGCTCCTACCGGCTCGACTACCGCTCCGTGAGCCCTCGGGACGGCACCATCCGGTGGCTGTCCACCTCCGGCCGGGCCCTCTTCGACTCGACGGGCCGCGCGGTGCGCTTCCTCGGCACCGTGCTCGACATCACCGAGCGCGTCCTCGAGCGCGAGGCCGCCGAGCGCGAGAAGCACCGCGTCGCCACCCTCCTGGAGAACATCTCCGAGTCCTTCGAGGCCTTCGACCGCGACTGGCGCTTCATCTACGTCAACCGCGAGGCCGAGCGGCTCCTGGGCAGGCCTCGCGAGGAGCTGCTCGGCCGCTCCCACTGGGAGGTCTACCCCGACCTCGTGGGCACCCCCGTGGAGCACCACTTCCGCCGCGCCGCCGCCGAGCGCATCCCCCTCTCCTTCGAGAACCACTACGCCCCCTGGGATCGCTGGTTCGAGATCCACGTCTACCCCACCGACGAAGGCATCGCCGTCCTCTTCCAGGATGTCACCGGCCGCAAGCGCCGCGACGAGGAGCGCGAGCGGCTGCTGCGAGAGCAGACCCACCTGCGCGAACAGGCCGAGCAGGCCCTGCGCGAGCGCCAGCGCGCGGTGGAGGTGCTGGAGCACGGCGAGGCCCTCGTCGTCCTCGACAAGGACTTCCGCATCGTCCTCGTGAACGAGCACCAGGAGCGCCTCTCCCGCACGCGGCGCGAGGACACGCTCGGACGGAACATCTGGGAGGTGTTCCCCCCGCTCGCCCACCCCGGCTCCAGCTACCGGCGCGCGTTCCGCCAGGTCATGGAGCAGCACGTGCCGGTGCAGTTCGAGGAGTACTACCCGCCCCTGGACCTCTGGGTGGGCATGAGCGTCCATCCCACCAGCGAGGGGGGACTCGCCGTCTTCTTCCGGGACATCACCGAGCGCAAGCGCGCCGAGCAGTTCCGCGAGCGGCTCATGGGCATCGTCAGCCATGATCTGCGCAGCCCCCTCCACGGCATCTCCCTCACCACCGAGCAGCTGTTGCGCCACGAGGACGTCTCCAGGACCGTGCTCGCCGGGGTGCAGCGCATCGCCCGGAGCGCCGAGCGCATGGCGCGGATGATCACCGACCTGCTCGACTTCACCCGCGCCCGGCTCGGTGGCGGCATTCCCCTGCAACGCCGGCCCTGTCAGCTCGTGGACCTGGTGCGCGCCACGCTCGAGGAGCTCGAGGTGCAGCACCCCGGCCGCACCGTGCTCTCCCATGCGCCCGGCCCGTACACCGGGGAGTGGGACCCGGACCGGCTCACCCAGGTCGTCTCCAACCTCGTGGACAATGCGCTCCAGCACGGCGCCCGCGACACGCCGGTGGAGGTGCGCCTGGGCCACGAGGACGCCACGTTCGTCCTCACCGTGCACAACCAGGGGCCTCCCATCCCCGAGGCCCTGCTGCCCCATGTCTTCGATCCCTTCCGCCGCGCCAACCACCCCTCGCGGCAGGGACTCGGACTGGGCCTCTACATCGTGCAGCAGCTCGTCCTCGCCCACGGCGGCTCCATCACCGTGAGCTCCCAGGTGGACTCGGGCACCACCTTCACCGTGCGCCTGCCCCGCCACGCTCCCACGCCCTGACGCGGGCACGGGCCCACCGCCTCGGGCGCGTCAAGCATTCGTGCCGCCGGGGTGGTTTTTTTGACGGCTTCCCCGCCTGCCCTCCTAATGCGCCCACAGGCCGGTAGTGGCCTGTAGCAGCCCCGAGGAGGTAGTTCCGATGCAGGATGCCAGCGCCAGCCCGATGAGCTCCGAGGTCACCCCGGCCTCCGCCGACTCGAACGGCCCCGATGCCGCCGAGGCCGTGGTCTCCACCCACGTGCTCGTCCCCATCGAGCAGGTCCACAAGCTGCGCGAGCTCGCCCGCCGCACCCGCATCCACCAGAGCGAGTACCTGCGCGAGGCCGTGGAGGATCTGCTCGCCAAGTACGGCAAGGCCCACTCCGGGGGCGAGCTGTGAGGACGGCCCTGCCCCTCCAGGCCCGCACTCCCGCCCTCTCCCGCGAGAAGGCTCCTCCTGCCGTGGACACCCGCGGCTTCGGCACCCGCGGCTCCTCCGAGCGCCCCCCCTCCATCCGCGAGGCCATCATCCGCTGGCTCAACGAGGAGCTGTGACG
Source organism: Archangium sp. (assembly GCF_057119385.1). Taxonomy (NCBI): domain Bacteria; kingdom Pseudomonadati; phylum Myxococcota; class Myxococcia; order Myxococcales; family Archangiaceae; genus Archangium; species Archangium sp. Next base: position 88,705 of record NZ_DBNGVP010000222.1, read on the forward strand.
GGACGGGGGTGCTTCACGGTGGGGGAACCCGGGGCACTCGATACCCTCACCCCGTCCCTCTCCCGAGGGGAGAGGGGAAATGGGCGGAGTGGAGTGGGGCAAGTGGCTCAGGCGGACGGTAACGAGGCCTGCTGCCCTTCCTTGTCCAGCTTGCCGGCCAGCTCCTTGAAGGACAGGTGCCCCAGCGACATCAGCACCACCCCGAAGCCCACCTGCTGCACCGTCTGGCACAGCCACAGCACGTTCGCGTACGCCATCCCGTCCCCGTTCACCACCGAGGCCGGCAGGAAGAGCGACAGCCCCACGCTGATCGCCGCCTGGAACGTGCCCACCATCCCCGGGGCCGCCGGAATCATCACGCCCACCACCAGCACCGACATCACCACGTACGCCTGGAACAGCGTCAGGCTCGTCGGGCCGAACGCCCTCGACAGCAACGCCATCCCCGCCCCGTTCAGCCCCCAGTACACCACCGTGTACAGGAAGAAGAGCCCCATCTGGCGCCGGTCCGGCAACTGCCGCATCGCCCCCACGAAGGTGTCCACGATGTCCGCCATCTTGTGCGCCACGCCCGGCGCCACCCGGCCCACCGTGGAGCGCACCAGCCCCACCGCCGTCGCCTGGTGCTTCAGCGCGAAGAGCAGGAACAGCAGCCCGCCGCCGAACACCGCGAACATCAGGTTCGCCCCCAGCTTCACGTAGCGGACCTCGGGCACCTCCGCCGGCACGAAGAAGAGCAGCACCCGCATCAGCACCGCGATGGACATGCCGTCCGTGATGCGCTCGAGCACCACCGACGTCATCGCCGCGCTCCGGCGGATGGAGCTGCGCTGCGCGATGAGCAACGGCCGCGCGAACTCGCCCAACCGGAACGGCAGCACCAGCAACATCATGAAGCCGATGCCCGACGCCTCGTTCAGTTGGCGGAACGGCACCCGCTCCATGCCCGACAGCAGGCAGCCCCACCGCAGCGTCCGCGACAGGTGCACCAGCGTCAGGATGACGAAGTACGGCAACACCCACAGGTAGTTGGCCGACTTCAGGCTGGCCATCTGCGAGTCCCAGTTCGTGTGCCGGAAGGCCCACCAGGAGCAGACGAGGGTGACGAGCAGGCTGGCGATCAGTTTGACGGCGCGATTCACGTCGGCCCGTATACCCTCACCCCACCCCGGACTCCAGGGGTTCCCCCGCCAGCAAGCGGCCCGGCGAGGTGGCCATCAGCCGCGTGAAGGCCCGCTCCCCCACCCTGCTCCGCAGCTCCCCCAGCGCCTTTCCCACCCACTCCCGCGCGCCCACCGGCCCGTGCAGATCCGTCGCCCCCAGGGCGTACAGCCCCTCCTCCAGGAAGCTCCGCGCCAGCTTCCTCGCCGTCCCCCCGTACCGCCCCGTCAGCGCCCCCACGTCCAGCTGCAGCAGCGCCCCGGCCCGCCCCGCCTCCGCCGCCCGGCCCGGACGCTCGAACTCCAGGCTCCGCTCCGGGTGCGCCAGCACCGGCGTCACCCCCTTCAGGCGGATGCGGAAGAGGATGTCCGTCAACGTGGGCACCGGTGAGGTGTAGGGCAGCTCCACCAGCACGTACCGCCCCGCCCCCAGCAGCCGCGCCTCCGGCGTGCCCAGCCCCCGGAGGAAGGCCTCATCCAGGAAGTTCTCCGCGTTCGTCCCCAGCGCCAGCTTCACCCCCGCGCGCGCCAGCGCCTCGCGCAGCTCCGCCAGCCGCTCCTCCACCACCTGCCGCGCGTGCGAGGGGTACTCGGGCCGTGCGTGCGGGCTGGGCGCCACCGTGGTGAAGCCCAGGTCCACCAGCGCCCGCGCCATCTCCACCGCGTCCTCCAACGTGCGCGCCCCGTCATCCACCCCCGGCACCAGGTGGCAGTGCAGGTCGCACAGCCCGCTCACGCGTCGCCGCCCCGCTCCGGATGCTGCTCGGCCGGCAGCTCGTCCTCCTGCTCGTCCGCCTGCCGGTCCGGCACCCGGTACTCCTCTCCCAGCCAGCGCCCCAGGTCCACCATGCGGCAGCGCTTGGAGCAGAAAGGAAACGCCGGGTTCTCGGCTCGCGGGGCGACCGGCTTCCGGCAGACGGAACACTCTTTGAGGTTCATGGACACGCCGTACTCATAAACCCCGGTGCCCGCTCGGGCCAGCGCGTTCACGGCCCCCTCCCCGCCAGCCAGGGCGCTCCCTCCAGGAAGGTGTCCAGCCCCTGATGCAGACCGGGCGCGCGCTGGGACGCGTCGAGCTGCCCGGTGCTCGAGGACTCCAGGTAGTCGCCCCAGAACACCTCGAAGAGCTTGCGGGTGGGGGGCCGGGAGCATCCGTGCTTGACTGCCCCGGTTCAACGACCTCCCAGGTGCTCTCCCATGCAGGTGCTCCGCATCACCCGTCCCGGCGGTCCCGAGGTGCTCGACTTCGAGGAGCGTCCCGCCCCCACTCCCGGCCCCTCGGATCTCCTCGTGCGCGTGCGCGCCACCGCGCTCAACCGCGCCGATCTCCTGCAGATCCGCGGCGGCTACCCCGCCCCTCCCGGCGTCCCCTCCGACGTCCCCGGCCTCGAGTATGCCGGCGAGGTGATCGCCACCGGCCCGCTCGCCCGCCGCTTCAAGCCCGGTGACCGCGTGATGGGGCTCGTGGGCGGAGGTGCCTTCGCCGAGCAGCTCATCACCCACGAGCGCGAGGCCCTCCCCCTGCCGGAAAACCTCGACTTCGCCCCGGCCGCCGCGCTCCCCGAGGCCTACCTCACCGCCTTCGACGCGCTCGTGCTCCAGGGCGGCCTGCGCATGGGCGAGTCCGTGCTCATCCATGCCGTCGCCAGCGGCGTGGGCTCCGCCGCCGCGCAGATCTGCCGCGCCCTCGGGGCCCGGAGCCTGGGGACGGGGCGCAACGCGGAGAAGCTCTCCCGCGCCCCCGCCTGGGGCGTGGAGAAGACGGTGCTGTGTGAGGCCCCTCCCCGCTTCGCGGAGGCCATCCGGGAAGCCACCGGGGGACGCGGGGTGGACCTGGCGTTGGAGCTCGTCGGCGGGGACTACCTCCCGGAGACGCTCCGGGCCATGGCGCCCCAGGGCCGCGTCCTGCTCGTGGGGCTCGTCGCCGGCCGGCAGGCGCCCGTGGACCTGGACGTCCTCCTCACCCGGCGGCTGCGCGTCACCGGCACCGTGCTCCGCAGCCGGCCTCCCGAGGAGAAGATGGCGCTCGCCCAGGCCGCCGAGCGCAGCCTGCTTCCCCTCTTCCGCGCCGGGACGCTCACCCCCGTGGTCGACGCCGTCTACCCCATGCGCGAGGCCCGTGAGGCCCTCGCCCGCATGGCCAGCAACGACACCGTGGGCAAGCTCGTCCTCCGCTGGGAGTGACGCGGCGCCCGGGCCTCAAGCGGTCAATCGTTGACGGGGAACCCGCGCGCGGTGGCATCGCCCCCTTCCCCGAGGCGCTCCGCCGTGCGTGAGTAGGCGGCGTGCGCACGCCGATCGACCGCCACCTGCCGCCCGACCATGACGCCTTCGTCTCCGCCAAGCCCCCCACGGGCCGCGTCATCGTCATCGCCCCCACGCGCGCGGCGTGCGAGACGATCGAGCTCGCGCTCGGACTGAGCCTCGAAACCTGGCTCGAGAAGCACCACGGGCCCCGGGTGCGCGAGCTGGCGCGCTCCGGAGAGGGCTTTGGCATCGTGGCCGGGACCGGCACCGGAAAGACGCTCGCCATCCGGCTCATCGCGGAGGAGATCGTCGGCCAGGGAGGCTCGGCCCCGCTCCGCGTTGGCGTGGTGAACCGCGAGCGCGAGGCCACCCCCGAGACGCCCTCCTGGAACGTCATCATCGTGACGACCGGCATCGCGCGGCGCTGGTTCCAGAGCGGCGACATCCTTGCGCACGACACGCTCGTCATCGACGAAATCCACCAGACGTCCGCGGAGCTCGAGCTCTGCCTCGCGCTCGGCAAGCGCGTGGGCTGCCGCTTCATCTGGCTCTCCGCCACCGTCGACCCGGCGCTCTACGCGCGCTACCTCGGCAGCGCCGACGTGCTCCAGGTGCAAGCGTTCGATCCGAAGAAGGTGGCCACCGTCGTGGTCGAGAACAGGCCTCCCCTCGCCTTCCTGGACGAGGCGTTCCTGCGCACCGTGGAGAAGGAGCAACGCGGAGTGGGCGTCTTCCTCCCCACGCGGGCGGCCGTCGAGCAGGCGGCCCTGTACGTCCGCCACCGCTGGCCCGGCATCCACACGGCGCACTACCACGGCGGCGAGCCCATCCGCGCCATCCGTCCCTTCCTCGAGGGAACGGCGCCCCGGCCCTACCTGCTCGCCATGACGGCCGCGGGACAGAGCGCCCTCAACGTGCCGGGGCTCGACACCATCGTCATCGACGACACGCGCTTCGCCAATCTCGTCGAGCGCGGACGCAACGTGCTCACGCGCCTCCACCTCGGCAACAACGAGCTGCTCCAGATGGCCGGACGCGTGCACGGCCGCGTGGAGGGCGGGCGCATCTTCATCCTCAGCAACCGCGACATCGACTTCTTCGCGCTCCGCCCGACCGGGCCCGAGTTCCAGCTCGCCGGAGACCCGGAGCGCGTGGCGCTCACCGCCGCCGCGCTCGGGGTGCGGGCCGACACGTTGGATCTCCCCGTGCCGCTCGACCGCGCCGCCTACCAGCGCGTGCTCCAACGGCTGCGGGAGCGCAACATCATCGACGCGCAGGGACGGCTCTCGTCCTACGGCCGCGCGGTCGAGGCGCTCCCGGTGGAGCGCGCCTGGGCGGAGCTGATCGTCAACGCCGAGGACGCGCTGCTCCCCTACCTGGCCGTGTGCAGCGCCATCGAGTCGCTCCACCGCATGACGCGCGAGGAGCGCGACCTGGAGGGAGTGCTCGCCCCCGGGAGCGATCACCTCACCGCCTACAACCTCTACGCCGACGCGTACCGCGAGGCGGGATACATCGGAGAGGTGTACGGGCTCCCGCGCCACCTGTTCCACGCGGAGCAGCTGGAGCGCTGGGCCGAGCGGCGCGGCGTGCTGGTGAAAGCGCTCGAGGACGCGGCGCTGGTGATGGCGGGCGTCTACCGGAGCCTGCGCCTCGACCTGCCCGAGCAGCTCCCCCTCGTCGAGGCGCCCGTGTACCGCCGCTTCGCCGACCTGCTCGCGTGCTTCATGCCCTTCGATCTGACCCTCGACGAGCGGACGGCCTCGGGCGAGCAGGCCCGCGTCTCGAAGACGAGCGTGTGCGGAAGCTGGGGCGCGGTGGCGGGGCCGCTCCGCTACTTCGCCGACCGCCATGGCAATCCGCATGCGGCCATCGAGGGCACGCACCTCCCGCTCGACGTGCTGAAGAAGTACGCGCGCCGCACCGAGGCCGGGATCGCCTACGACACGCGGTACATGTCGCTCGTGCGCGAGTGGCACGTGGAGTACGCCGGCTTCGAGCTGGAGAGCGAGGCCGAGGTGCTCCCCGCCTGGGGGCCGGACCAGGCCGGCCGGGCCCGGCACGCGCTCGCGGAGGCACTGGCACGCGGCGAGGCGGAGCACCCGGCGGTGCGCCACAACCAACCCGCCATCGACGAGGTGCGCGAGCTGTGGCGCCGCTCGGGTGGACGCACGGCGAAGCTCGGGGTGCCCGAGCTCACCGCCCTCTACGAGGCCCGGCTCGAGGGCGTCACCTCGATGGAGGAGTTCCTCGCGCGCCCGCTGGCGCTCGACCTGGACGCGCTGGTGCCGCCCGGGACCCGTGAGCAGCTCCTGTCCCTGCCAGACGCGGTGTTCATCCGCGACCGCGAGGTGCCGCTGGCCTACGAAGTGGAGGAGGACGAGACGGAAGAGCCCTTCGGGGTGGTCCGGCTCGATCTCCCGGAGAAGCTCGCACGTACGCTCGTGGAGGAGGAGCTTCCGTTGCTCGACCGGCCCATGCGCTTCGTCGTGGGCCGGGGCCGGCGCGGCGCCTTGCGTGCCGACTCGCTGCTCGACCTGCAGGAGCTGCTCGACATGCCGTGGATGCCCGACGAGCTCGAGGAGGCACGAGGCAGGGGGCCCCGGCGCCCGAAGCGCTGAGCCCCAGGCTCAGGGGCTGGCGACTCCCCACGCGGGCTCCGCCCCTCGCGACAACTCGTCCCGCAGCGCCCGCGCCTCCTGCAGATCGAGGCACTCCCCGCCCGGCTCGAACCCGGCACAGGCCCGCTCCAGCATCCTCCGCGCCGCCTCCGCCTGTCCCCTATCCCTCAGCAAGCGGCACAGGCTCACCGTTGCACGCAACTCGAGCAGGCCCGCCCCCTGCGCACGAGCCACCGCGACGGCGCGGACGAAGCAGGAGCCCGCCTCCTCGTCCCTTCCCGCCCGCCTCAGGCACTCGCCCCGGAGCAGGTGCAGCCAGGCCTCGCTGCTGACTTCCCCCGTCTCCACGCTCTCGGCCAGTGCTTCATCAATCGCCGCCAACGCCTCCTGGACCTGCCCCAACGCCAACCGGGTCTGTGCGATCACGCTCAAGCAGGAGGGAATCCCGTTATGAATGCCCCGCCCGCGCCAGACCTCGAGGACCTCCTGCGCGAGTGCGAGGCCTTCCCGCGACCGCCCCAGCCCGGCCAGGGCCCCTCCCCGGACGAGCGTCGCCCACGTGCTCCACATCACGAATCTGCGCTCGCTCGCGAACGAGAGGGCCCGGTCCACCAGCGACAATGCTCCCAGAGCCTCCCGGCGAAGCAGGCGAGCCACGGCCACATAGACCTGCGTGGAGCCCAGCGAGGAGGGATGACCGACGCGGCCAGCCAGCTCCAGCGCCTCCCGGGCACGGCGTCGCGACTCCTCCATCCGTCCCAGGACGGCCTGGACGATGGCGCTCTCGGCCAGCGCCATCGTCCAGGGATCGGTCCCATAGCGGATGGCCAGCGCCCGGTGCTCCTCGAGAGAAGGCTCCGGGCGGCCCAGGACACGCGCCAGAGCCCGCGCGGCCTCCCACGGCCGTCCCCAGGAGAAGAGGATGACCGCGCTCATCACGTCGCCCAGGCTCCAGAGCTCCAACTGGCCGTGGCGCCTGCCCAGGTCCACGAGCCGCTCCGCCAGCTCCTTCGCCCGGTGGTACTCGGACCGTCCCCGGTAATAGGCGAAGAGACCCCAGAAGGACAGGTCGAGCCGCGGCAACACCTCGCCTACCCGGGAGAGGAGCTCCCAGACCCGGGCGAACATCCGCTCCGTTTCGGGCGCATCGTAGCCATGCACCTGCAACATCGCGAGGCCCAGGTCCATGCGGATCTCCAGCTCCCGCTGGAGGCGCCGCGAGTCGTCCGTCAGGACGGGCAACAGCTCCAGCGCCCGGGTCAGATGACCCAGCGCCTCGAGGCTGTCGTGACGCTCGCGGGCGAGCCGTCCGGCCCTCGCCCAGTAGCCGATGGCGCGCACGTGCTCTCCCGCCTCGGTGAGATGGTGCGCGAGCACCTCCGGCCGCTCCTCCACCAGCCTGGGAAAGTGCGTCTCCAATGCCGGCACGAGGCGCCGGTGGTAGCGCCGCCGCGTGCTCCGGGACAGGGACCGGTACGCGGCCTTCTGGAAGAGCGCGTGCCGGAACAGGTACTCCGGCCCGGGCACGTCTTCCCGCTCCCGTTCGATCAAGAGCCCCGCCTCCATCAGCCCGGCGATGTCACGCAGCACGGTGGTCTCATCACGCTCCGACAGGACGGCCAGCAGCCTGCCACAGAAGACCCGCCCCACCACCGCGCCCAGCTGGGCCAGGGTCTTCTGGCGCGAGGGCAGCAGATCCAACCGGGCCAGCAGCAACTCGTGCAGGGTGAGCGGGATGGACGCCGTCGTCCCTCCCTCCAGGACCATGCGCGTCATCTCCTCGATGAAGAGCGGGATGCCATCCGTCTTCTCCACCAGTGTCTGGAGCGTCCGCTCCGGCAGCTCGCGCTCCCGGGCCACCTGTCGCACCAGGGCCGCGGCGCGCCCGGCCGGCAACCGCTCCATCATCAACCGGTGCACCCCCTCGTGCCAGTCCGGCTGGAACTCCGGGCGGGCACTCAGGACGACGAGGAAGCTCGCCTTCCCAACGCATTCCAGGAGGAAGCCCAGGAACTCGAGCAGGGAGGAGTCGGCCCAGTGCAGATCCTCGATGACCAGCAGCCGCGGCGGGTCCTCACAAGGACAGTGCATGAGCATATGGACCAGGGACTGGAAGGTCCTCTCCTTGCGCCGCTCGGGCGTGAGCTGGAGCACCGGTGAGCCCTCGGGAACGGGCAGGCCCAGCAACAGGCCCAGCAGCTCCCGGTCCTCCCGGGACAGGCCCAGCGCCCCCAACCGCGCCTCCAGCTTCTCCATGCGCAGCGCGGGAGGATCCTCCTGGCGGATGCCCACCACCACCTGAAGCAGCTCGAGGATCGGGTGCAGGGCGTGGGTGCTGTACCGGGACCAACACTGCACCCGGATCAGGGTGGACGACTCCGCCACCCGCTCGCACAGCGCCTCGATGAGCCGGGACTTGCCGATGCCCGCTTCACCGCTCACCAGGACGAAGGCCCCCCGTCCCCGCCGCGCGTGCTCCCACCACCCCAGGAGCCGCTCCAACTCGCGCTCCCGCCCCACCAACGGGGAGAGCCGTCCGGCCACGTGCGTCCGCTCGAACCGGGAGGCCACCTCCCGCTCGCCCCGCACGCGGTGCGTCTCCAGGCTCACGAGTCCCGACAGTCCCTCGAAGACGTGGGTGCCGAGCGGCTCGGCCTGGAAGGCGCCCCGTACGAGCTTCCACGTCGTGTCGCTGACGACCACCTCTCCCGGCCCGGCCCGCCGCGCGAGCCACGCGGCCACCTTGGGGGCCTCGCCCTGGAGCCGCGGGCCCACCCCCATCCATTCCGTGTGGATGCCACCCCGCACGAACAGGCCGGAGAGGGGCAGGTGCGGCAGCCGGCGCTGAAGCGTGTCCCGCAGCTCCCGCGTGAGCTGGAGCCCCGTGCGCACCGCGCGCTCCGAGTCATCCTCCCGGCCCAGGGTCCAACCGAAGCACGCGAGCACCTCGCCGCCCATGGACAGGGCCACGGTGCCCCGGTTGCGCTCGATGAGCTCCAGGCACGCCTCGTGGAAGGCCTGCTCCAGCTCGCCCATGTCCTCGGCATCGAGCGGCCCTCCGCTCTCGGCGAGCCCCCCGAGCTGGCAGGACACCAGCGTCACCTGACGCCGCTGGGGCTCGGCCGAGCTTCCCCGCGGCTCGCGCACTTCCTGCCGCAGCTCCAGCGCCGAGGAGAAACGCCGGGCCGGGTCCTTCGCCAGCGCGGTGGCCAGCAGCACCGCCACCCGCCGCGGCACCTCCGGGTGGCGCACGCGGACCGAGGGCGCTGGCTCCGGGGACGTCACCCGCTCGCGCAGCTCCGCCAACGTGGCCCCCTGGAAGGGCGGCTCGCCCGTGAGCAGCTCGTACAGCACCACGCCGGCCGCCCAGATGTCCGTGCGCGCGTCCTGCGGCTCCCCGCGCCACTGCTCCGGCGCCATGTAGGCCGGAGTGCCTCCCGCCAGCTGGAGCTCGGAGCCAACCGGCTCCACGGCCAGGTGCGACAGGCCGAAGTCCAGCAGCTTCACCGTCCCTTCGCGGGTGAGGAAGACGTTGCCGGGCTTGAGATCGCGGTGGACGATGCCCCGCTCGTGCGCATGCGCCAGGCCCGCGGCGATGGCCTCGAGAATCTCCAGCGCCCGCCAGAGCCCGGGGCGCTCGCGCCGCAGCAGCCCGGCGAGCGACTCGCCCTCCAGGCACTCCATCACCAGGAAGGGCACCCGGGCCTGGCCGGGCGCGGGGCTCCACTCCGCCACGTCGAAGATGCGGACGATGTTCTCGTGGTCCAGCCGGGCCACCGCCCGCGCCTCGGCGAGCGCCAGCTCCTCGAAGCCCGGGCGGGGCAGCAGGAACTTGAGCGCCACCTCACGCCGCAGCGTCGCGTCCCTCGCGCGGAACACCTGCCCCATTCCGCCCCGGCCCATCGGCTCGAGGATCTCGAAACGCCGGCCCTCCAGGCCCCCGAGCCACTGTCCGGGAACGGGCAGCCGGGAGGCAGGCTCGACCTGGAGCACCTCCCTCAGGAAGGAGTCACCGGACTCGGAGGCGGGCCCGGAGGCCCCAGGAGCCTGGGGCGCACCGGTGACCGGCCACGCCTCCCTGTCCTCCCATGGAGCATCCTTGCTCATCGCTCCCTCCCGGGTCTCGTCCATGCGCCCTCTTGGAGAACGAATGGCGTGCCCCGGGAAGTGAGGCCCCTCCTTTGTCAGGAGGGCGAAGCTGGAGACAGACGCTCGGACTCGCAATGACCTCCGGGCCAGGGTGTACGGCATCGGGCGACAGGCCAGCGAGCGGGCGGACAGGGGTTCCACCCCAGGCCCGTGGCACCCGTCCCTCTCCCGGATTGTCCGGACGCAGAGGATCGTTGCTTCGCGCACACGGCCCCTTATCCTCCGCCGCCATCATGCCTGCTGCCTTCGACCCCAGCGCCGCCGCCCCCCCCGACTCCGGCATCTTCGGCCTCCCCCACTCCCCCGAGGAGGCCCACGTCGTCCTCATCCCCGTCCCCTTCGAGGCCACCACCAGCTACGGCGGTGGCACCTCCGACGGCCCCTCCGCCGTCCTCGAGGCCAGCCGCCAGGTCGACCTCTTCGACGTCGAGACCGGCCGCCCCTATGAGCGCGGCATCGCCCTCCTCCCCGAGCCCGCCGAGTGGCGCGCCTGGAACACCCGCGCCAAGGAGCGCGCCGTCCCCATCATCGAGGCCGGCGGCGTGGACCCCTCCAACCCCGAGCTCCAGGCCGCCTCCACCGAGGTCAACACCCTCTGCGAGCAGCTCCACGACGCCGTCTACCGCACCGCCAAGCAGTGGCTCGCCCAGGGCAAGCGCGTCGGCGCCGTCGGGGGAGAGCACTCCATCTCCTTCGGCATCATCCGCGCCCACGCCGAGAAGTACCCCGGCCTCGGCGTCCTCCACCTCGACGCCCACGCCGATCTGCGCGACGCCTACGAGGGCTTCACCTGGTCCCACGCCTCCATCATGCACAACGTCATGGAGCGCATCCCCGGGGTGAAGTCGCTCGTCCAGGTCGCCATCCGCGACATGAGCGAGGACGAGCACCGCTACATCGCCTCGTCCAACGGCCGCGTCCGCGCCTTCTTCGACTCCGACATCAACCACAAGCGCTTCGACGGCATCCCCTGGAACCGCCAGGTCGATGCCATGCTCGAGGGCCTCCCCCAGCACGTCTACCTGTCCTTCGACATCGACGGGCTCGATCCCACCCTCTGCCCCCACACCGGCACGCCCGTCCCCGGCGGACTCTCCTTCCCCGAGGCCGTCGCCCTCATCTCCGGGGTCGTCCGCTCCGGCCGCACCATCGTCGGCTTCGACCTCACCGAGGTCGCGCCGGATCCCGAGGGCGGTGAGTGGGATGGCAACGTGGGCGCGCGCCTGCTCTACAAGATGATCGGCTGGATGCTGAAGTCCGAGCAGCGCAAGTAGGGGCCACCGGGGGAACCCGTGGCTCGCGATACCCTCACCCCGTCCCTCTCCCGAAGGGAGAGGGGTGGATCCGTGCTTGGGGCCGTGAGGATCAACTCCTCGGCAGCATCACGCTCAGCGTGGTGCCCTGCCCCTTCTTCGACTCCACCGACAGCCCGCCGCCATGCAGCCGCGCCAGCTCCGAGGCGATGTAGAGCCCCAGCCCCGCTCCCGCTCCGAACGGCTCGAACAGGTGCCCCAGCTCCTCGTCCGAGATGCCCGGGCCCGCGTCCTTCACCCGGATCGTCACCAGCGACGGCGAGGCCTCCAGCTCCACCCGCACCAGGCCCCCGTGCCGCACCGCATGGCCCAGCAGCCCGTCCAACACCCGGCGCAGCCGCTCCGGATCGAACCGCGTCTCCACCGGCGCCGCCGGCTGCCGCAGCTCCCAGCTCACCTCGGGGTGCCGCTGCTTCCACGTCTCCAGCTTCTGACGCACCAGCACGCTCACGTCCGCCACCACCGGCACCACCACCACGGTGCGCGCCGCCAGGTACGCCGCCTCCCGGAAATCCCTCGTCAGCGCCTCCAGCGTCTTCAGCTGCGCCCCGAGCGTCTCCAGCGCTCCGCTCTCCGCCTTCCCCTCCCCCCGCAGCTGCTCCACCTGCGCCCGCGCCGTCTCCAGCGGCCCCTCGAAGCCCCTCGCCACCCAGTCCCCCAGCGCCTCCATCGCCGACGCCCCCTCCAGCGGCTTTGGCCGGGGTGCCTCCTCCAACGCCTTGCGGATCAACGTCTCGAAGTCCGTGATCTCGAAGGGCTTGTGCAGGAAGGCGTGCGCTTCGGGCGCACCATGTGGGAGAACCGCGCTCAACAGGATGATGGGAACGCGGCCGAGGACCTCGTCGCTCTTGAGCTTGCGACACAGGTCCACGCCACTCAGGCGAGGCATCATGTGGTCCGTGACCACCAGATTCGGACGGCGCGCCCGCGCGAGGTTCCACGCCTCCTCGCCATCGCGTGCCTGGATCACATCGTGCCCCAGGTCCTCGACGACCTGGCTCAGCACCTCGAGCACCGCGGGCTCATCGTCCGCCACAAGGACGAGACTCATGTGCTCATTCCATTCAACCCCGGACCTGTACGCCAGTCCGGGGGCCGGGAATGCCCGCCCTGCTGCGGAGTTCCCGACAGTCAGGGCGTCATGGAGCCGACATTGCCATGCCTCAGAGGGAGGACTTGACGTGAAGAACCAAGTGAGCCGGTGGGGACTGCTGCTCGCCGTATTGCTGACTTTCACCAGCGGCACCAGCGCCCGCGCCGACGCGGCCCGGCGCCGCAATGAGATCGTCGAGGTGGTGCAGAAGGTCTCCCCCGCCGTCGTCTTCATCGGCACCGAGAGCGAGGAGGAGTCCCCCTTCCGCGGGCGCCGCTCGCCCCTGGAGGAGTTCTTCGGCGTTCCCCAGCAGCGCCAGCGCCAGCAGGGCCTGGGCAGCGGCGTCATCGTGGACCCCAACGGCATCATCATCACCAACGACCACGTCATCCGCGGCGCCTCCGCCATCCACGTGGTGCTGGCCGACGGGCGCGAGCTGGAGGCCGAGGTCATCGGCAGCGACGCCAACAACGACCTGGCCGTGCTCAAGGTGAGCTCCAAGCAGCCGCTGCCCGCGGCGAAGCTGGGCACCACCTCGGACCTGATGATCGGCGAAACGGTCATCGCCATCGGCAGCCCCCTGGGGCTGAGCAAGACGGTGACGGCGGGCGTGGTGAGCGCCACGGGCCGCTCCCTCAAGGCGGATGGGAAGACCTACAACGACTTCATCCAGACGGATGCGGCGATCAACCCGGGCAACTCGGGCGGGCCGCTGCTCAACGTGGACGGGGATGTCATCGGCATCAACACCGCCATCATCGCCAGCGCCCAGGGCATCGGCTTCGCCATCCCCGCGGACAAGGTGCGCCGGATCATGGACGAGCTCACCCGCTTCGGGAAGGTGCGCCCGTCCTGGGTGGGCATCGAGGTGCAGCCGCTGTCGCCCCGGCTCGCCCGGCAGCTCGGGTGGGACCGGACCTATGGCGTCGTCGTCAGCGACGTGGAGCCGGGCAGCCCCGCCGAGCAGGCGGGCGTGCGCCGGGGTGACGTGCTCGCCGAGATGGGCGGCTCGCGCATCTCCGATGCCGAGGACTACATCAGCCGGGCCCGGGGCTACCCCGCCCGCGCCGCCTTCCCGCTCGTCCTCTTCCGCGAGGGCGGCCAGCGCACCCTCCAGGTGACGCCCGCCGAGTTCCCGCCCCAGCTCGTGGAGGCCCTCGGGTGGAACCGGCTGGGACTGAGGGTAAAGCCCACGCGCGGCGCCATGGCCATCCAGGCGGTGCGCCCCGGCTCGGCGGCGGACGAGATCGGCCTGGATCAGGGAGACGTCATCCTGCGCATCAACAACCAGCCGGTGGCCGAGCCCACCGCCTTCCAGGAGGCCCTGCTGTCCGCCCGGGGCACCCGGAGCGTCCTGCTGCTCGTGCAGCGCGGCCGCTACCGCTACAACATCACCCTGCCCTTCTAGGGAAAGGGGGCCCCTGGAGAGGGCCCTAGCGGTTCCCCGGCCCGGGCCTGCTAGCATGGGGGCCTGCATGAGTCAGGTTCGCTATCACCCGCTCGGGCCGCTGCTGGCCGGCGAGGGCTCCCGGGCATTCCTCGGGCTGGCGCTCGAGGAAGGTGTCCCGCCCCGTCCGGTGGTGCTCGTCTGGGCGCCTCCCGACGTCACCCGGGATTCCGAGCTGTCCGCCCACTTGCAGCGCGAGACACAGCGCGCCGCCGTCCTGGAGCACCCCAACATCCTGCGCGTCCACGGGCTGGTGCCCCTGGAGGCCGGGCTCGCCCGCATCACCGAGTTCGCCGATGGCGAGTCGCTGCGCCGGGTGTTGGAGGTGCGTCCGCGCATCCCCCCCGCCTTCGCCGCGCTGATCGTCTCGGACGTGGCCATGGGCGTGCACTACGCGCACCTGGCCGGCAACGATGACGGCACGCCGCTCGTCCACGGAGATCTGCGCCCGGAGACCGTCATGGTCTCCTTCAATGGCGTGTGCAAGGTGACGGGCTACGGGGCCCTCAATGTCGCCCCGCGCGAGCGCAACGGCCGGCGCGTGCGCAACCGCCGCAACTACAGCGCCCCCGAGCAGCTCATGGGCGGCCGCGAGGCCGTCACCGCCCGCACCGACGTGTTCCTCCTGGGCCTGCTGCTGCACGAGTGCCTCTCGGGGCGCATGCCCTTCCAGGACGCGCAGGACTCGGATCAGGCCGTCATCACCCGGCAGCTGCCGCCCCTGCCCTCGGACGTTCCGCGAGGCCTCGCCGAGGTGGTGCGCATCGCCACCGCCAAGCGCGGCAACGAGCGCTACGCCACCCCCCTCGAGTTCCGCGAGGCCGTGGTGGCCGCCGTCGAGGGGCTGCCCTCCGCGGAGACGTTCTCCGAGTTCCTCGCCCAGCTCTTCCCACCGGACCGGGACGCGCGCGCCACCCGGCGGCAGATGCTGGAGATCGGCCTGGCGGACGTGGCCCGCCGCGCCTCGCTCACGGGGATGCCGGCCGTGGCCCCCACGCGCCCCTCCGGCAACACCGCCACCGTCGCGCCCTCGCGCCCCATCACGGGCAGCATCCCCCCCGTCGTCCTCGACGAGGCGACGCAGAACGCGGACGCCGAGTTCCACGACGTCCCCTTCGAGCAGGACGACGAAGTCGCCCTGGACTCGGTGATGGAGCTCACCGGCCGCCACTCCCGCCCCGGCGTGGCCCGCCCGCTGCCTCCGCGCGAGGAGCCCCGCGCACCGGAGCTCCAGGAGGAGCCCCGCACGCCGCCCCTCGCCGAGCCGCCCCGCCCGCTTCCTCCGGACGAGCCCGAGGCGCCCCGTCCACCCGCCGCCCGCCGGACGCCCCCCGCGCCCCCGGCCGAGGACGACGCGCCCGTGCCCAGGAAGCGGCGCTCGCGCCTGCCGCTCCTCGCCGGGGCGCTGGCCACCATCGCGGCCGCCGCCGGTGGCTTCTTCTTCTGGCAGCAGCAACAGCAGGCTGGAGCGCAACCCGCGGCCGCGCAGGTGGCCTCCGCCGCCCGGCCCAAGCCCAAGCCGTCCTCCGCCGTGGCCCCGGCTCCGGCGAAGCCCGTGGAGCCCACCCCGGCCGCCGCGCAGCCCGCGCTGGAGGATGGGGGAACGGCCGTGGCCACCTCACAGCCCGCGCTGGAGGGAGATGGGGGGACGGCCGTGGCCCTCGCGGCGGGGCCGTCTCCGTCCACGCCGGGAGGCGCCGTGGTGCCCGCCTCGGGGACACTGCCCGCCACCCCGCCCGCGTCCGCGAGCCCCGAGACGCCCGCCGCCCAGGCGCCCGTGGTGAATACGAAGCTCCAGCTCCTCGTGATGCCACCGGTGGAGGTGTCGCTGGAGGGCAAGCGGCTCGGCAAGACGCCGCTGCTGGTACCGCTGGCACCCGGGGCCTATACGCTGGAGCTGAGCAACAAGACCAAGGGCGTGCGCACCACCCGCGCCATCACCGTCCAGCCCCAGGGCACGACGAAGCAGCGCATCCTCCTGGGCAGGGGCACCGTGCTGGTGCGCGCCCCGGCCGGCTCGCGCATCTTCCTCAATGGACGCAAGGCGGGCCCGAAGCTGACCCTCTTCGAGGGGGAGCATCAGCTCGTCGTCACCACCGGCAAGGCCCGTTGGGAGAAGACCTTCCGGCTCGAGCCCCGCCAGCGCGTGACATTCGACGTGGCACACGAGACACCGTGACGTGAAACCTGGAGGGGAAAACATGCAGGGAAGAATCGCAATGCTGTGCCTGGCCTCGCTGCTGACGGTGACGTCCGCCCGGGCCCAGGAGGCCCAGACGTCCGCGGCGGAGGCCCAGCCGGCACCCCGGCTCAACCGCGTGCAGGGCGTGGGCGACATCGACGCGCGCGCGATGCTCAACGCGGACATCGTGCTGGCCTTCGTCAACCTGGGCGTGGGCGCCGACGTGGGCGTGCTGCCACTGGGCCCCGGCGTGCTGGCCCTCGGCGGTGAGTTCGAGATCGGTGGCTGTGTCTCCGCCTGCCTCCTGCTCAACACGCTCACCGGCTATAGCTGGAGCAGCATGTTCTACTCGCCGCACGTCCGCGCCTCCTACCACCTGCTGCCGAGCAACTCGCCCGGCCTGGAGAAGGTGGACCTCTACGGACTGGCGCTCGCGGGCGCCACCCTCACCACCACGCGCGTGGCCGGCACCGTCTCCGGCGGCTCCGGCTCCAGCACCGACTTCGAGTACGTGGGCAGCGACGTGGGCCCCTCGGTGGGCCTGGGCCTGGGTGCCAAGTACTTCTTCAGCGACAACCTCTTCTTCGGCGCCGAGGGCCGCCTGCGCTACTCGGCCGGCCAGTACACGTACACCGCCCGCGCCGGCAACGTGACCATCTCCGACTCGCAGTCCACCTGGAGCCTGAGCGGCTTCAACGTGCAGCTGTTCGCCGGCCTGCGCCTCTGAGCCGCCCCGGACTCCGGCCGGCTCACGCGCTCTGGCGGTGAGCCGGCTCCATGGACACACCCGAGGAGCCGGCTCGCATGAGACGTCGCCCTTTCTTGCTACACCTGCTCTTGTTGTCGGGCCTCGCCTTCTGCGCTGCGTGCGCGACGTCTCGAGCGCGGCTCCCGACGGACCCGGAGCAGCAACACGCACGAGCCCTGGCAGGCATTGAGGAACACCTCCAGCAGGAGCAGGAAGCAGCGGGTGGATTCACCAGGCCCGAGCCCCTGCCGGTGCTCATCAGCCCGCTGCCGGAGGCCCGCTTCGGCTCTCCTTTCCCACCTCGCCGCCCCACCCGGGAATGGAAGAGCTGGGCGTAGAGGAGATACGCCCCCTTCTCGCCGCCTTCCGGTCCTTCCAGCCTCCGGCCCATCCTCGACTGCGGCTGCTGGGGGAGTCCCCGGCAGCGGCGGGAATGACCCAGGCGCGAGCATCCCCATGGGGGCTGCGGCTGCGCGGGGAGTTCCTCTCCCTTGAGGAAGAACAAGCCCCAGCAGAGCGCTGGCAAGGTCGAGGTCTACGACCGGAGACCCACCAAGGGGGTCAATTTCCGCAAGCCAGATGCCTCGTCAATCCGGCCCGATGGCGTACGACACAAT
>NZ_DBNGVP010000223.1:0-7920 GCF_057119385.1 Archangium sp.
CCGACGGCCCCGCGCGCTTCACCTCCTACGTGCGCGACATCACCGAGCGCCGCGAGGTGGAGCGGCTGAAGAACGAGTTCGTCTCCACCGTCAGCCACGAGCTGCGCACGCCCCTCACCTCCATCCGTGGCTCGCTCGGCCTGCTCGAGGGCGGCATCCTCGGCGAGCTGCCCGCCCAGGCCCAGGACATGGTGCGCATCGCCCGCACCAACACCGAGCGCCTCATCCGCCTCATCAACGACATCCTCGACCTCGAGAAGATCGAGTCCGGCAAGATGGAGCTGAAGCTCCAGTCGGTGGAGACGGCCGAGCTCCTCGAGGCCACCTTCAGCGGGGTGCGGGGCATGGCGGACGCGGCGCGGGTGCGCCTGCACGCCGAGGCGGAAGGGGCGGGCCCGGTGCGGGCGGACCGGGACCGGCTCATCCAGGTGCTCACCAACCTCGTCTCCAACGCCATCAAGTTCTCCCCTCCGGACAGTCAGGTGGTGGTGCGGGCGGCCCGGGACGCGCGCGGCCAGGTGCGCTTCTCCGTGGTGGACCAGGGCCCGGGCATCCCGTTGGATCAGCGCGGCCGGCTCTTCGGCAAGTTCCAGCAGTTGGACAGCTCGGACACGCGCACCAAGGGAGGCACCGGCCTGGGCCTGGCCATCTCCCAGGCCATCGTCGAGCAGCACGGCGGCCGCATCGAGGTGCACAGCGAGCCAGGCCATGGCGCCACCTTCACCTTCTCGCTGACGGCGCTGCGCATGGGCTCGGGCAGTAGCTCCGTGGTGATGGACGAGTCGCGCTACACCATCCTCGTGGTGACGACGGACTCGGAGCTGTCCGGCCTGCTGCGCGGCCTGCTCACCCACGAGGGCTACCGCGTGCTGCGCAGCCCCTCGGCGGAGGAGGCGGAGAAGCTCATCGAGGTGGGCGCCCCGGACATGCTCGTGCTGGACGCGCAGGGCCCGGAGGGCAGCGGGCTGGAGCTCGTCCGCAAGCTGCGCGAGGAGCCCCGCACCCGCGAGCTGCCGGTGTTGATGCTGTCGGGGCGCTCGGCGCAGCAGGAGGGCGTCGTCCAGCCGCTGCTGGTGGACTGGATGGAGAAGCCCTTCGACGAGAAGCGCTTCCTGCTGTCGCTGCGCCACGCCATCCGCCGGCCGGGCCAGGCGCGGGTGCTCATCGTGGACGACGACGTGAGCACGCGCCAGGTGCTGCGCGCCCAGTTGGAGCGCCTGGGGGTGGCCTGCTACGAGGCCGAGGACGGTGAGAGCGCGGTGGCGCTGGCCCGCACCACGCCGCCGGATCTCATCGTCCTGGACGTGGGCCTGCCCCGGCTGGATGGCTTCGAGGTGGTGGACATCCTCCGCCAGGGCAAGGGCCGCGGCACACCGCTCATCGTCTTCACCGGGCGCGAGCTGTCGTCCGGGGACCAGCACCAGCTCACGCTCGGCCTCACCCGCCACCTCACCAAGGCGCGCACGTCCGAGGACGAGCTGCTCGTCTCCGTGCGGGAGCTGCTCAACGGGCTTCTGGCCCACAAGGACAGCGGCCAGACGCCGCACCAGGAGGCCCCATGAGCCGGGGAACCATCCTCTTCCTCGAGGATGATCAGGATCTGCAGTCGCTCGTCTCCGCGTACCTGCGCGAGCGGGGTTACGAGGTGGAGCCGGCCCGCACCGTGAAGGAGGCGCGCACGGTGCTGGCCTGCATCCGGGTGGATGCCGCCGTGGTGGACGGCCTGCTGCCGGAGGTGAAGGGGACGGACTTCCTCCAGGAGGTGCGCCAGCAGCACCCCACGCTGCCCATCCTCTTCGCCTCGGCCTTCTGGAAGGAGCTCCAGAGCCACGATCACCTCACGCGGCAGCTCGAGGTGTCGCGCGTGCTGCACAAGCCCTACACGCCCCAGGAGCTGCTCCTCTGGGTGGAGCAGATGCTGGCGGCGAGGCCCCCTCCCCCGCCGCCCGCGGCACTGGCCGAGGGCCAGGACTCCGCGGAGGACCTGGACGCCACCTTCCGGACGCTGAGCGCCGAGTACGGGGCGCGCCTGGGGGACAAGCTGAGGGATTTGACGGGGGCGATGGAGCGGGCGCGGGCCGGAAGCAAGGAGGGGATGGATGCGGCCTTCGAGCTCGCCCACAAGCTGCATGGGACGGCGGGCTCCTACGGCTTCCACGCGGTGAGCGGCGCGGCGCGGCTCCTGGAGGTGCTGCTCAAGCCGGTCCGGGACGGAAAGGCGGCACCGGACTGGGGGGCCCTGGAGGCGGCACGGCAGGCACTGGCCACGGTGATCGGGAAAGAAACCGGGCCGGCTCAGGCGGACCGGGCCGGGAGCACGAAGCCGGGCAGGAGCTCCTCGGCGAAGTAGTGCTTGAGGGAGCGCTTCATTCCGAGCCGCAGGAGGAAGAAGGGCCGGGCCTGCTTGTAGTGCCAGTAGATGGCGACGATGACGCCGGTGCGCCCGGCGTCCTTGCGCAGCCGCACCTCGCCGCCGAAGTCGAAGGCCGGCGCGGAGACGGGCTGGAAGAGCTCCGGCCGGACGCGGAAGACGCTCTCGGCGTAGCGCAGGAGGATGAAGCCCTGCTCCGCGGCCTCCCCGAGCCGCTCCAGCACCTTGCAGTAGGGCCACAGCACCTTGAGCCGCTCGAGGTCCTCGGGATGGACGAGCTGGCGCTCGGCCTCGGATTGCCCGTGCCAGGGGTAGAGCCCCCACACGCGTTCGTTCATCGGCACGGCATGGGTGAACATCGGACGGCCTCCTCACGCGATCAGCGTCCCCGCACACGGACGGCTCGCGGTGTCCTGACGTGACACGATGCGGAAGGCCCCGCCAATCCTCCCCGTCCCGACTGTAGGCCGCTCCACACACATCGAGACGGTTGTGTCCGGTTCCTTCCGAGGGAAGCGCCGTCGGCACGCGCGTTGCTCTACCGCCCGGCACGGATGAAGGGCGGGACGGTGGGCGGGCGGCGTGGGTGGCGGTGCGGTGAGAAGTCCGTGACGCGGACGGAGGGCGGGATGGACAGGACGGCGGCGGTGGTGACGGTGGGGTGGGAGGAGTCGGCGGGCGAGGGATCGGTGAGGGAGAAGCTTCCGGAGGCGGACAGCCCCCGGGAGCGCCTCTTCCGGTTGGGGGCGGCGGCCCTCACCGATCCGGAGCTTCTCTCCGTGTTGCTGGGCTCGGGAGCGCGCACGCGGGCGCTGGCGGAGGCCCTGCTCGCCACCCGAGGCGGACTCAAGCAACTGGTGCAGCAGGATCCGCGGGAGCTGTGCGCGCGGCCGGGAATGGGGCCGGGGCGTACGGCGCAGGTGCTGGCGGCGCTGGAGCTGGGACGCCGGGCCCAGCGAGTCACCGAGCGGCGGCCGCGCCTGCGCACCCCGAAGGAGATCTCCGCGTACCTGGCGCCCAACCTGAGCGCGCTGCGGCGCGAGGTGTTCCACGTGTTGTGCTTCAACGCGCGCAACGTGCTGCTACATGACGCACGCGTGGCCGAGGGCACCATCAACTCCTGCATGGTGGATCCACGCGAGGTGTTCGCCGCGGCCATCACCTCGCGGGCCTCGGCCATCGTACTGGCGCACAACCACCCCTCGGGGGACCCGGAGCCCTCGGGACAGGACCTGGGCCTCACGGCCCAGCTCATCGAGGCGGGCCGGGTGCTGGGCATCAAGGTGCTGGACCATGTGGTGATTGGAGATGGGACGTACGCGTCGCTGTTGGAGCGGGGCGAGTTGCCGCTGCTGGGCGGGGAGACCCGAGGACCATGGAGCATGGCGGGAGAGCGTGGATGATGCTGGGGGCACTGGGTGTTGTGGCGTGCGGTGGTGGGGCGGTGCGGGTGGAGGTGATGGAGGACGAGGTGGCGCAGGTGGTGCCCGTGGGCGGCGGCAAGGCGCGCACGGTGCCGCGCTCCACCCTTCCCCCGGGGGCACGGGAAGGAGACGTGGTGCGGGACGGCCGCCTGGACGCCGAGGCAGGCGCCCGGCTGGCCCGGGAGGTGGCCGAATGGCGGGCCCGCCTGGCCGTCCCGGTACCTGACGGGCTGGATCTGTCCTCAGGAGCTTCTGGGTCGTTGACGGCCGATAAGGAACGGTGAATATGCGGCGGATGCCGGAGGCCCTCCCCCATTACGAGCAAGCCCAGGAGGGACTGGTCCGTCATTTCGGCCTGAGCGAGTTCAGGCCGGGGCAGGCCCAGGTCATCAGCTCCGTGCTGAGCGGGCGCAACACCGTGGTGGTCATGCCCACGGGCGCGGGGAAGAGCCTGTGCTACCAGCTCCCCGCCGTGCTGCTGCCCGGGGTGACGCTCGTCATCTCCCCGCTCATCGCGCTGATGAAGGATCAGGTGGAGCAGCTCACGGGCCGCGGCATCTCCGCCACGTTCATCAACTCGTCCCTGTCGGACCTGGAGCGGGCGGACCGCATCCGCCGCATGCGGGCCGGCGAGTTCAAGCTCGTCTACGTGGCGCCCGAGCGCTTCCGCAGCCCCAGCTTCCTGGACGCGCTGAGCCAGGTGGGGGTGGAGTTGCTCGCCGTGGACGAGGCCCACTGTATCTCCCAGTGGGGCCACGACTTCCGGCCGGACTACGCGCAGCTGGGCCAGGTGCGCAAGCGCCTGCGTCCGCCGCGCACCGTGGCCCTCACCGCCACCGCGACGCCCGAGGTGCGCGACGACATCGTCCGCTCCCTGCTGATGAAGGACCCGCAGGTGTTCGCCGAGGGCTTCGACCGGCCCAACCTCTTCCTGGAGGTGTTCCAGGTGAGCGGGGACGAGGACAAGCGCCGGGCCTGCGCGGGGCTCGCGTCGGTGGGGGGCGGCAGCGGCATCATCTACTGCTCCACGCGCAAGTCGGCGGAGAACACGCACTCGGCGCTGCTGGAGCGGGGGGTGAACGCCATCCTCTACCACGCGGGCATGGACGACGACGCCCGGCGCCGCGCCCAGGACGACTTCATGTCCGCCAAGGAGGCGGTGGCGGTGGCCACCAACGCCTTCGGCATGGGCATCGACAAGCCGGACATCCGCTTCGTGGCCCACGCCAACATCCCCAAGGCGGTGGAGGCGTACTACCAGGAGATCGGCCGCGCGGGACGTGACCGGGGGCCGGCCTTCGCCGCGCTGCTCTTCAACCACGCGGACGTGTACACGCAGGAGCGGCTCATCGAGAGCAACCACCCCTCGGAGGCGGTGCTCTCGGACCTGTGGAACGTGCTGCGCTCGGTGCCCGAGTACGACAAGGGCCAGCACGTGCTGGCGGCCCAGGCGGGCGCGAGCGAGTTCGAGATCTCCTCCGCGCTGCGCATCCTGGAGCGCGAGGGCAAGATTGAACGGGGCAGCCGGGGCGAGGGCGAGTACGGCATCACCCTGACGGAGAAGGCGCCCGGCGCGCAGCCGCATGCTCCGGATGCGAGGCGCCTGCTGGCCTCGTTGCTGGAGACGTTCCCCGTGGGGCGCTCGGCGACCACGGAGTTGCCCATCCTCGCGCGGCGCACGGGACTGTCGGGCGACGAGATTCAACACGCGCTCAAGCTGCTGGAGCGGGCGGGAGCGCTGCAGGTACGCCGGCCCTTCTCCGGACGCACCATCCGCGCGCTGTCCACGGTGCCCTTCCGCGAGCTGGGCGTGGACCTGAGCAAGGTGCGTGAGCAGGAGCGGCGCTCGCTGCTGCACCTCAAGCAGATGACGGACTACGCCTACACGAAGCGGTGCCGGCGGGCCTTCATCCTCCAGTATTTCGGGCAGAAGGACGTGGAGGCCACCTGCGGCAACTGCGACACGTGCGCGGGCAGCCGGCTCAAGCGCCTGGAGGGGCTCGACCGTCACGCGACCGCGCCCCGGGCCACGCCGACGCTGGCCCCCGGCCGCCCCGACGGCTACAGCGAGCTGGCCGCCACCGAGCTGCGCCGCTGGCGCAAGGAGCTGGCGAGGGATCTCGAGGTGCCGCCCTTCATCATCTTCAATGACGAGACGCTGCGGGGACTCGCCGCGGCGCTGCCCATCGACCGGGAGTCGTTCCTCACGGTGAAGGGCACGGGCGAGAGCCGCTGGGAGCGCTTCGGACCCAAGGTGGTGGAGATCTGCCTCATGGCGCGCGCCGCCGGGCACGAGCCCATTCCGGTGGCTCCCGTCCCGCCCAAGGTGCGCAAGTCGAGGAGCGCCCGGCACTGAGAGCACGGAAGAGCCCCTGCGGACATGTGCTGCCCACCGCGACCCATTTCCCCTCGCCCTCCGGGAGAGGGACGGGGTGAGGGTGCCACGGCTCCCAGGTTGAACCCCCTGTCCACACCGCGCTTCGACCAGACCCTGCTGTTGCTGGGTGTCACCCGGCGTTTCCAGCGCGACTCCAGATAGCGGGCCCAACGTGGTACGAGAGGAGTCATGTCGAACTCCTCTTCTCCGCGTCCGCTCGCCGTGCTGGTGGGCGTACAACTTCCCGGCGTCTCGGACACCGAACACGCCGCCGACCTCGCCGAGCTCGGGCGGTTGGTGCACACACTCGGCTACGAGGTTGTCGCGACCGTGAGCCAGCGCCGCGACAAGCTCGCGACGGGAACGGTGCTCGGGAGCGGAAAGCTCGCGGAACTGGCCCGGCTCACCGGGGGCCGCGGCACCGTGGTCTCGGGGGCACATGGGCGCAAGTCGAAGGCACGCGAGCGCTGGGAGGCCGAAGCCGAGGAAGCCGGGGAGCAGGAAGCCGAGGCCGGAACGGGCGAGGACGTGGCGGAGGAGGACGAGGTCCCCGAGGAGGAGCTGTCCGCCGAGGCCAGCGAGGAACCCCTCGCGGAGAAGCCCACGGTGGTGGTGGTCGACCACGAGCTCTCACCCAGCCAGTTGAGCAACCTGGAGAGGGCCACGGGCGCGCAGGTGTACGACCGCACGGGCGTCATCGTGGACATCTTCCACCGCCACGCGCGGAGCCGGGAGGCGAAGATGCAGGTGGAGATCGCCCGGCTCAACTACCTGGCCCCGCGCCTGCGCGAGTCGACGGGGAGCCGCGAGCGCCAGCAGGGCCGGGGCTCGGGTGACTCGGCGGTGGAGCTGGATCGCCGCAAGATTCGCGACCGGCTCGCCGAGCTGCGCGAGGGGCTCGCGGCCATCCAGCACGACCAGGACCACCGGCGCTACGCCCGGAGGGACCAGCTGCGGGTGGCGCTGGTCGGCTACACCAACGCGGGCAAGTCCTCGCTCATGCGGGCCCTGACGGGCAGCGAGGTGCTGGTGGCGGATCAGCTCTTCGCCACGCTCGACACCACGGTGCGGGCGCTGCAACCGGAGACCCGTCCACGGGTGCTGATTTCCGACACGGTGGGCTTCATCCAGAAGCTGCCGCACGACCTGGTGGCCTCGTTCCGCTCCACGCTGGACGAGGCGCTGGAGGCATCGCTGCTGCTCTACGTGGTGGATGGCTCCGACCCCACCTGGGAGTCCCAGCTCGAGGTGACCCGCTCGGTGCTCCGGGAGATTGGAGCGCAGAGCGTGCCGAGCCGGCTGTTGTTCAACAAGGCGGACCGGCTCACGCCCGAGGCCCGGGAGGCCCTGCTCCAGCGGCATCCCGAGGCCCTCCTCCTCTCGGCGCACGCACCGGAGGACGTGGCGTCACTGCGCCAGACGATCATCGAGTTCTTCGAGGGCTCGATGATCGAAGCGGAGCTGGTGATTCCCTACGCCCGGCAGGCGCGCATCGGAGAGGTGTACGAGCATGCGCGGGTGCTCTCCGAGGCCTACGACGAAACGGGCCGGCGGCTGAAGCTCCGGGCGCTCCCCGCGGCGATGGCCCGACTCACCCGAGCCTTCGAGACGTGAGCGGATGAACTAGTACTACAGTGGGACTTTGGCGCGAGGGTCTCTGCGTCGGTAATGGCAGCGTTTGGCGATGGCCTGATGGCGGCGTCGCCAGCGGCTCCAGTGCAGGACGAAGTCCAAGGCCGGCCGCACCA
>NZ_DBNGVP010000224.1:0-6405 GCF_057119385.1 Archangium sp.
AGCCCCGAGGCGGTGGCCTTCTTCCTGCGCGACAACCACCCGCCCGGGGAGCGCTACGACTACAGCCCGGCCGACGAGATGTACGCCCTGGGCGTCAGCCTCTACGCGCTGCTGACGGACGGCTACCCCATTGACGACGCCGAGCCGCTGATGCTGGCGCAGATACTCTCCTACCAGCCGGTGGCGCCCGACGCGCTGAACGAGCGGGTACCGCGGGCGCTGAGCGCGCTGTGCATGAGGCTGTTGGAGAAG
This sequence comes from Archangium sp., assembly GCF_057119385.1. Taxonomy (NCBI): domain Bacteria; kingdom Pseudomonadati; phylum Myxococcota; class Myxococcia; order Myxococcales; family Archangiaceae; genus Archangium; species Archangium sp. The sequence goes on from NZ_DBNGVP010000224.1 coordinate 253, forward strand.
GAGCCCGGACGGCGGCTGGCGAGCGCCGAGGCGCTGAGCCAGGCGCTGGAGGCGGTGCTGAAGGAGTCCGAGGCGGACGCGGCCTGGGACGTGCCCCTGTTCCCCGCGTGGGGGGAGAAGGACAGCGGCGAGCCGGTGGCGGACGCGGGGGACGAGCCGGACTGGGTGCGGCGCTGGGTGGAGGAGAAACCCCGGCGGGGCAAGCGGCCCGCGCCCGCCCCGGCCGTTGCCCCGGAGCCTCCGCCCGGGCCGGTGCGGCCTTCGTCCACCCCCGTGCCGCTGGACTGGCCGGCCGCCGTGGTGCGCCCCACGGACGTGCTGGCCGCGCTGCTCAAGGCGGCGCTGGTGCTGGGCGTGTTGGTGCTGGCGGGCCTGGGTGCCGAGCAACTGCTGCGCCGCTGGGTGCCCGCGCGCCCGGTGCCCGTGTCCTCCCAGGGCCCTGTCTCCTGGGCGCCGCCCTGGGCACAGCCGACGTGGAGGGGTGGCAACGGTGGTGAAGTGGCGCCCCCCCGCAAGCCGCCCGAAGCTGACGCGGCCATGGCGCCGCCCCCCGCGGACTCCACCCCCGTGGCCGCCGCGCCCCCCGCCGCGCCCCCCGCGGCGCCCTCCAAGGACACCCCTGCCGTGAAGACGCCGCAGAAGAAACTTCGCTCCCTGGCGCGCAGCACCTGTGCCGGACTCACCGGGCTGGCCCTGCAGGCCTGTGCCGGCACGCCGCAGCAGGTGCCCCCCGTGCGTCAGGATTCCCCGCCCCGGCCCGCCGACTGCCCGCCCGGTGCCGTGAAGACGATGGAGGAGCTGGGTATCCGCATCAGCAACACGGCCTATGCATGGTTCCCCCATGAGGGCAGCGCCCAGCGCGTCACCGTGCGAGAGTCCACTCCGATGACGGTGCACTTCGGAAGTAAACCCACCTATCAAGGGCCGTTGCACGTTGGCGAGCTCACCGGGCGGCTCTACCTCGGGCCCGAGCGCGTATACGGCCGCTTCACCCAGGCCCGGGACCTGAGCACCGGCAAGACGTACCCGGTGTGCCTGGAGCTGATTGGGCGCAGCACCCGGTGGGGGGAGCCCCCGGGCGTGGACAGGAAGGATGTCGGCGGCCCCGCTGACGCCGCCGTCGTCTTCTCCAACCAGTCCGTCCGGGCGGTGGAGCGCTTCGAGTAGGCGCGGGCGGCACAGGGGACGGGAGGTGTGGTAGAGGCCAACGCCTCGCGTCACCACGCCCCGCCTTCCCCCGGAGGTTGACTCCCCGTGCCCCTCGTGTCCCCCGTGGGTCTGCTCGCGCTGGCCCTCCTCGCCCCCATCCCCCCGGCCTCCACGCCGTCCCCCGCGGACGCGTGTGAGGCGGCGAGCCCCCAGCTCGTGCTGTCGGCCGAGTCCTCCACCACACCGCCCACGGTGTGCATCAGTCCGGATGTGCCTCTCACGTTGCGCTTCGACACGGCACTCCAGCCCGGGTCCGTGCGGATTCAGGAGCGGGAGCGCTTCGGGGACGTGGCTCCCGGGCAGCAGAACCTCTTGCTGGTGCCCCCGGAGAACCTGGCGGCCGGGGAGCGTTTCCAGTTGGAGGTGTGCTTCGCGGACGGTGCCGCTCCCGGGTGCGCCCGCTTCCTCCTGTTGGCCCACCCGGCGCTGGGTCTGTCTCAGGTGAAGGTGTTTCGCCAGCCCCGTCCGGTGGCGTCCTTCCAGGAGGGCGAGAAGACAGCCCAGGCCGAGACGCGGCAGTGCCAGGAGGAGGTGCGCCAGCTGCGCGCCGAGCGCGGCGCCCCCGAGGGACTCCGGGGCGCGCTCGCCTCGGGGCTTCTGGGAGAGGGGGGCATTTCCTTCAAGGACCTGTTGGAAAGCATCACCGAGGCCAGGGGCAATGCCCTGAGCCTTCACAAAGCCCGCAGCTACCGCACGGAGGGCCGGGTGGCGGTGGAACTGGAGTTCACGAATCCCGGTACATTGCCCTGGCTGGCGGCGGGCGCGGTGCTGCGCGGGCCCAAGGGCGAGGTGTTGAAGCCACTGCCGCTCTGGCAGTCCGTCCCCTCAACCGACCCTGGTGCCCAGGAGCCAGTCCGCGTGGTGGTGGAGGTGCTGGCCTCGGAGAAGGAGGCCCGGGGCACGTACACCCTCACGCTCTGGGACGCCGAGCAGAAGCGCACCGTCACCCTCGGCCTCATCACCTTCCCGTAGCCGGGCCCGGAGCTCGGCCCGCACGGATCCGGGTAGGCTCGGGCTCTCCATTGCTCGTGGGTGACCCCACGTGTGCCGGAGGGGACCATGTACAAAGCCTACCGACTCCGGAGTCTCCAGGCGCTCGTGGTGGCGAGCTGCCTGTGGTTGAGCCTGAGCGCAGCCGGAGGAGAGCTGAGGCTGGAGCCGGTGACGCTCTCGGTGAAGCAGCGGGCCGAGGTGGACGCCGTCCAGGTGGTGCGTGCGGGCGTGCCGGTGCCCGGGGCATGGGAGGCAGTGGTGCTGCCCCTACGGGTGGTGGACTCGGGGCGGCTGCGGGTGGAGGCCGGGGCGCAGGTGGTGGCCGCGTGTTCCCTGGGCTTTGGCGAGGACGAGCTGCTGCGGGTGGAGCCGCTGGAGGCGGACTCGCACCTGCCCCTGCCGAGGGTGCTCCACCGCGAGCGGGGACGGGAGGAGGTGGCGGTCCACATTCCGGTGGGAGCCGGTGACGGACAGCGCCTGGTGCTCACCTACGAGTGGGACTGGATTCACCAGGGAAAGCCCGCGCTGGTGCGCACCTGGCAGCTGCCGCCCTCCACGCGCCAGGAGCGGCCCACGCGCGGCCCGGTCCCGCCCCACTTCGAGCGCAACGGCAAGGCCTCGCTCGAGAGGGCGCTGGACACCCTGGAGCCCCTGGCCGCCAGTGCTCCCGGCCACGGCCTCACCGTCACCGTGCGCGAGCTGCGGGAGGACATGCGGCGCGCCTTCTTCGACGTCTCGCGCGTGCATGACGCCAGGATGCTGGAGCGAGCCCTGTGGCTGAGCCAGGAGGTGCGGCGCCTGTGGCCGGCTGGCGCCCAGGGCCACCCGGCGGCCGCGAGCGCCCTGGCCGACCTGCGGCAACTGATGCAACAGGCGGCGTATGTCTCGCTCACCGATGCGCGCCTGCTCTTCGGCGCCTCGCCTCCGGCGGCGCCGGAGCAGGCAGCGCGTGTGGCGGCGGGGACTCCTGCCTTCCACGAGGCCGAGCGGGCCTGGGAGGAGGCCGCGCGCCACCTGGAGCAGGGCCGGGAAGAAGAGGCGGGCGAGCAGTGGCTGAGGGCCTGGCGCAAGGCGCTCGAGGCCATGAGCGGGGCGGGGGTGCACTTCCGCCCGGGCCAGGTGACGGACGTGGACGGCGATGGGGTGCCGGACCAGGTGGAGGTGCGTTACGGGGCCAGCCCGTTGTCGGCGGACACGGATGGCGATGGCCTGACGGACGGCTTCGAGCTGCGCTGGGGGGGCGTGCACCTGATGCCGGCCCGCGCGGACACGGACGGAGATGGGACGGCGGATGGGGCCGAGGACGTGGACGGGGATGGGTGGACGAGCCTGCAGGAGCAGGCGCGGGGCACGGACCCGCTGGAGGCCAGCCCCAGCACGCCCAGGCAGACCCGAGCGCCGCGAGGAGGCGCGGGGCATCCGCGCAAGGTGCTGGCCCAGGCAGGGCCCGGGGCTGGCACCGGGAAGGGTCCGCCGTCCGGGACCGCGGCGGACCCGTTCGACACGGATGGGGACGGGCTGGAGGACAGTGCCGAACTGGCCAACGGGACGCCGCCCACGCTGGCGGACTGGGATGGAGGCACGGCCCTGTCGGGCTGGAAGCCGTGCAGGGGAAGCGTGCCGTTCTTCCTGGGGCAGCTGTCCGGAGGCGCCGCGAGCTTCATCCCCGTGGTGGGGTGGGTGGTGGGCGCGCTGGCGGACGTGCGCGACGCCGTGGGCAACGCCGTCAAGGGCGAGTGGGCGGGGGCGGGGCTGAGCCTGGTGGGCGTCATCCCGGTGGTGGGGGACGTGGGGAAGCTGGTGGGCCGCATCGTGGAGTTCACCAGCCAGTACGGGAAGCTGGAGGACATTCTCCGAGTGGTGCTGCTGGCCCTGCCGAAGCTGCTGGGCACGGTGCCGGAAAGGACGGGCGAGGCGGCGCGGGAGTTGGTGCTGGCGGTGCTGAAGAAGGTGAACCCCGAGGGCTTCAGTACGGTGGCGAAGTATGGCGGGGATGAATTCCTCACGCAGGTGGCGAAGCTGGGAGCGAAGTGGAAGAACCTGGCGCGGCTCTTCGATGACCTGGAGAGGAGCGGGCTGTTCACCCAGTACCCGCGCATGAAGGAGTTCCTCGAGGAGATGGTGCGCACCACACCGGCGGAAGTGCTGTATGGCAAGGGGCAGGTGCTGCGGCTCGACGGCCGGGTGACGCTGAGTGTGAAGAAGGCGGCGCTGCGGCCGAGGAATGGGCCCAAGTCCCTGGCGAACATCAGCAAGCACCTGAGCAGCGCGTTGGCGGAGCACCGCTCGTTGAGCGTACTGCCGGGAGACGGGGAGGACCTCATCAAGCTGGGCCATGTGGCGTCCCAGGGGCCGGACCGGGTGCTGCGCAATGGCGAGTTCATCGACGTGCTGGAATGGCAACAGGCTGGACTATTTCTTGGACAAGGCCGGACAGCCGACTGTCAGGCAACTCCTGGACGACCACACGTTGCGCTATCACCTGTTCATCTACGCGCCCAAGACGGCGCTAACGCGAGAAATGGCGGACCTGTTCACGAGCAGTTCCATACGCATTCCGATCCAAGGCCGTGAAGGGGATAAGATTGTCCTCGAGCTTACATGGCATTGGGATTGATTGGTGAGAGGAAAAGAGATGGCTCGACTGCGGGTGCCTGTGAGTTACAAGGGGGGCAGGAAGAAGTGGGTAGAGGACTTGGAGAAGTCCATTCAGGTGCAGACGCAGTACCTGACCAAGGTGGCGGAGCCGGACAAACCGAGTACGCCCATGCGTACCGAGGCTGTTTTCGAGAGTTGGTACGCTCTCGGTCTCTACGGCCATTGGCAGGGTGAGGAAGAAGTGGCTCGGGCTTACTGGGCTCGGGCCGCCTCCCTGGCCCATGCCTACCTGGAGCGAGAGATGCCTGCCCTTACCTCCGAGCGGGCTCCCAACTACGCATGGTTGGCAAGGACTGCCGCCCTCGCCTCTGCGCTCAGCGGCCAGGAGTCTCTAGCATGTATTTTCTTCTCCCATGCGGAGCGGTTCTCCACCGGGCTCGTGACGGGTCAGGAGCCGCGGTCCGCCGACCCGGGCGCGGTGCTGGATGACATGGGACTTCAGCCCCTCCAGCGAGTCTATAGCCTCATCCGGCTGGGCCGGATGTCGGGCTTCCATGGGCTCATCTTCCCGGAGCCCAACAGTGACGAGGCCATATGGGTCCAGACCGACATACACGGATTGATAGGGACGGCGGAGCATTGTCTCGCTATCGGGCGCCGTAAGCGGCTCGAGGTCTTTGCAAGTGAAAGAGGGTTGCCTCCCCTTCTGCGGGCACTCGTGGCGGCGCTCGAGGGCCATGGGTCCCAGGAAGCGGCGCGTGAGGCGCTGGCCGCGTACGAAAGGAGCATACGAAACATGGCGGACTTCCGCCGCATCTACCCGGTGGTGCTGGACTTGAAGGCCGCCTTCCCCGCCCTCTTCAACGCCTGAGCCCAAGCCGTTTTCACAGGACCTGCTCCACGGCAACGCCAGGAGCATTCCCATCCAAGCCCGTGAAGGGGACAAGATTGTCCTCGAGCTGACATGGCATTGGGATTGATTGGTGAGAGGAAAAGAGATGGCTCGGTTGCGGGGGCCTGTGAGTTACATGGGGGGCAGGAAGAAGTGGGTAGAGGACTTGGAGAAGTCCATTCAGGTGCAGACGCAGTACCTGGCCAAGGTGACGGAGCCGGACAAACCGAGTACGCCCATGCGTACCGAGGCTGTTTTCGGGAGTTGGTTCGTGCTTGGTCTTCGCGACCACTCCCGGCCTCGGACGCCGAGTTCGCGGAGGCGGTGGTGTACGAGGTGGCGGTGGTGGAGCCGGGCCGTGGAACCACCCGGCCGGTGCCGGTGAGCCGGGCGGACTTCCAGCGCGCCCTGCGGCACATCGCCCACCAGGTGCAACACGAGGGCAAGAGCCCGCGCGAGGC
>NZ_DBNGVP010000225.1:0-14132 GCF_057119385.1 Archangium sp.
TGAGAGCAGAGGCTGCCTGGCCGATTGGCTACGCACGAAGAAGATGGGCGCCTGGCGCGCTTGAAGACCCGGCGGTGGAGCGAGAAGCGGATGAGGTTTTTCTGGTTTGCGTCTTCGCGACGTCCACGGACGATTGGTGTTCGAGTAGCACGTACAGCAGCAGCGGCTGGCCCGTGCGCATCCGTGCCGTGAAGAGCAGGTCGCTCTCGGTCTCGCGCAGCTCGGGGTCCACCACGCTGCCGGGCTCTCGCCGCAGGGACGACCAGTCCACCTCGGAGACGACATGCGCGGGCAGCACGGCGCGCAATTCAGCGGCGGCCCGCTCGGGGTGGCCGAAGGTGTACCGGGCGAAGAGATCATGCGGTCCAGACATGTCGGACCGCGCTCAAGCACGCGGCGGGCCAGGGACCTGTCTCAGCCCGCGCGCACCACGGCCCGCGCCTTCTCCATCATGCGCCGCAGCGGCGCCTCGCCCGCCGTGCGCGCCAGCGCCTCGTCCCACGTCACCCACTGCGCCCCGAACGACTCCGCGGGGTCATGCGCCAGCGCCTCGGGGTTCTCCGCCACCACCAGGAAGCGCACGTCCAGGTGCAGGTGCTCCGGCTCGCCCTTGCGCGCCGCGATGGTGTGCACGTCCACGTCCAGCGGACTCGGCGCCCGCTCGTGCAGCCGCACCCGGCAGCCCGTCTCCTCGCGCGCCTCGCGCAGCGCCGTGGCCTCCATGCTGCCCGCGTCCGCCTCCTCCGCGTGTCCTCCCGGCTGCAGCCACCGGTGCACCTTGCCGTGGTACACCAGCGCCACCCGCTCGCCCGACGGATCCACCACCACCGCACTGCCGGTGAAGTGTCCCCGCTCCTGGGACCGCGAGAAGGGCTTCTCCAGCTCCGTGGCCAGGGCGCGCATCTTCGCCAGGTCCTCCCGCTCCTTGTCGTCCGAGGGAACGTGGCGGGCCAGCAACTCATTCAGGGACGTCAGGGGGCTGCTCATGAGGGGCGGATTGTGCCCACTTCGACGGCGGGCGCCAGGACGATATAGGGTGCCCCTCATGGCCCGTATCCTCGTCATCGACGACCACGACACCCTCCGCGAGGGCATGGCCGTCACCCTCACCCGCTCCGGCCACACCGTGACGGCCGCCCGCTCCGGCACCGACGGTGTCTCCGCCTACAAGAAGACGCCCTTCGATCTCGTCGTCACCGACCTGAAGATGGACGGCATGGACGGCATCGCCGTCACCCGGACGCTCAAGGCGCATGACCCGGCCGCCGTCGTCATGGTCGTCACCGCCTTCGGCACCATCGAGACGGCCGTGCAGGCCATGCAGCAGGGCGCCTACGACTTCATCACCAAGCCCTTCACCCCGGACGTGCTGCGCGCCAAGGTGGAGAAGGGCCTCGAGCTGTCCTCCGCCCGCCGCCAGGTGGAGCGCCTGTCCGCCCGCACCGAGGCATTCGAGGCCGACGCCGCCCTCGCCCACGGCAACCTCATGGTGGGGGACAGCGAGCCCATGCAGCGGCTCGTGGGCATGGTGCGCAAGGCCGCCGCCACCGACGCCACCGTCTTCGTGCGCGGCGAGTCCGGCACCGGCAAGGAGCTCGTGGCGCGCATGCTCCACCAGCTCTCCCCGCGCAAGGACGGGCCCTTCGTCGTCGTCCACTGCGCCGCCCTCGCCGAGACGCTCCTGGAGAGCGAGCTCTTCGGCCACGAGCGCGGCTCCTTCACCGGCGCCGTCAAGCGCAAGCTCGGCCGCTTCGAGCTCGCCGACGGCGGCACCCTCTTCCTCGACGAGATTGGTGAAATCCCCCACTCCGTCCAGACGAAGCTGCTGCGCGTGCTCCAGGAGAAGGAGATCCAACGCGTGGGCGGCGAGGAGACGCTCAAGGTGGACGTGCGCGTGGTGAGCGCCACCCACCGCGACCTCCAGGCCGAGGTGAAGGCCGGCCGCTTCCGCGAGGACCTCTACTACCGGCTGCACATCGTCCCGCTGCAGATTCCGCCCCTGCGCGAGCGCCCCGAGGACATCACCGCGCTGGCGCGTCACTTCGTGGCCAAGCACGCCTCGCGGGTGAACAAGCGGGTGAAGAGCCTGGAGGACAGCGCCCTGCGCGCGCTGGCCCGCTACGCCTGGCCGGGCAACGTGCGCGAGTTGGAGAACGTCATCGAGCAGTCGCTCGTCTTCGCCGAGGGCGAGACGCTCGCGGCCACGGACCTGCCCACGCACCTCACCGGCACCGCGCCCCGGAGCGACTCGGGCCTGCCCGTGCCCATGGGGGACCGGCCCCTGCCCGACATCCTCGAGGACCTCGAGCGCCAGCTCATCGCCCGCGCCTACGAGAAGGCCGGCGGCGTGAAGACGGAGACGGCCCGGCTGCTCGGCATCAAGACGTCCGCGCTCTACTACAAGCTGGAGAAGTACGGCTTCATCGCCAGGAGCGAGCGCCCCGAGGAGAACTGAGCGGGCTCCGGCAGGCGGGCACACGGCGGGTGGCGGAGCGCCTCATCTGGCTGTAAAAAAGGAACCGTCCCCTCGAAAATCTACCGCCCCCCCGCTCCCATCGTGGTTTTCCGTCATTCCCCCGTGACAGCCCTGGCCCACCCGTGCGCGAAGTCCCCGGAACCTCTCGGGTTTCGCGGGCACCCCACCGCCCTGTCGCGGCGGGGCCCTGGCATCCGGCTTGCTGCGGGGAGGGGATTGATGAAGCGCGTCCTGCTGCCCCTGCTGCTGTGTCTCTCCCTGGGTACGCCCGTCTGGGCGGCCTCGGGCGTGGACGCGCTGCGGCTCGAGGCCCGGACGGCGCGGACCCAGGTGAGAGACCTGCGAGACAGGCAGCAGGTGCTGCGCTCGGAGCTCAACACCCTGGCGGGCCGCATCGAGCAGCTCAAGTCCGAGCAGAAGGGCCGGCTGGTGGCGGGCCCGGAGCTGGAGACGGCGCTGCGGCAGTCGCAGGAGCTGTCCGGCCAGCTGTCCGGGCTGGCCCAGTCGCTCGCCGGGGCCGAGACCGAGGCGGAGCGCCGCAACCTGGCGCTGCACTCGGCGCTCTCCGAGGAGCTGGCCCGGGTGCGTGCCGCCTGGGACGCCACCCCGGACCGCGAGGCCCGCTCCAAGCTGATCGCGCGCATGCGCGACCTGCGCGCCGAGCGCGATGCCCTGCGCTCCGCCCTGCCCGCCTCCCATGAGCCGGCGCTGGACCGCCGCGAGTCCAGCGACGACCCCGAGGATCTGCTGGAGCAGGCGGACGTGCTGCGTGACTCCGAGGACAAGGTGCGCCAGCGCTTGAAGGCCCTGCACGGCCGCATCACCGAGCTGCGCGAGGAGCGCGAGCTGGACCGGCGCATGAGCGACTTCCTCGGCGAGGAGTCCATGTTCGACGAGCAGGACCGGCACATGCGCCTGCGCTTCAACGCGTCCACGAAGTCCATCTCCGTGGAAGCCTCCCAGCGCAGCGGTGGAGGCCTGTTCCCGGAGAACGTGTTCTCAGGGGGCGCCCAGGGGGATGCGGCCCCGCCCTACCCGTCCAATGGCGGAGGCTCGCCGGTCCCGGGGACACCCGCCTCGCCGGGAGGGGGCGGCGGAGAGATGGGGGAGCAGGTCCAGTCGCCCGTCTACCGCGCCTCGGACAACCGGCCCCAGGTGGGCACGGTGCGCGCCCAGGCGCTCGCCAGCGGCAACCCGGAGGACCTGCGCGGCCTGGAGGCGGAGGCGGCCCGGCTCGAGTCGCTCGCGCGCGAGCTGGACTCCCGCGCGGACTCGCTGGAGCGCCGGGCCCGCGAGCTGCGCTAGTCCAGCAGCCGCACCTTCACGTCCAGCTTCACGTTGGCCTCCAGGCGCACTTCCCTCGAGGGCTTGCGGCCCTTGCCCCGCACGCCGAGGCTCATGGAGGGCGCGGTGATGAAGGGCTGCAGCTCCGCGTCCGTCACGTCCAGCACCAACACCGGGTTGGGCGCCTTGAGGTTCAGCGAGGCGATGTTCTTCTTGGAGGCCACCAGCACCTCCTGGTCCCCCGTCTTCGCGTAGAACTCCAGCGTGTCGAGGAAGGAGAAGTCCTGGTCCGAGGGGGAGAGCACCTTGAGCTCCAGGGACTGGAGCTTCACCGAGGACACCTGCTCCTTGGTGACGCCCTGGTTCTTGAAGTCCTGGTTCTGGTCGAAGTCGAGGTTGGAGAAGCTGCCGATGGCCGGGAACGCATCGAGGACGGTGGAGATGCCCGTTGGATCTCCGGCCACGGTGGTCTCTCCCTTCACCTCGGCCAGGAAGCCGGGGGGGCCACAGGACACGAGCGCGAGCAGGGCACAGACGGAGAGTACGGAAGTGAGTCGCATGACACCCACTCTACCGATCGTCCGGGCGCGCAGTCATCGCCCCGCCCGGCCGGCTGCCCTCTCGTGGACAGGGCATGCGGACAGTGCACGGAGTATGGTGCGCCCGTTGAGACGGCTCCTCTCCGCGCTCGTGGTGTCTTCCCTGGCGCTCGCTGGTGGCGCGCATGCCGCCGACGTGGAGGGACAGCTGCGCGTGGCGGGCCGGCTGATGCTGGACGGCAACGCGCCGCGCGACTTCTACCAGGGGGACTCGCCGCCCAACACCACGGACGCGGTGCTCAGCCTGCTCGTCACGGCGGAGGGCCGCTACACCGCGGACCGCTGGCAGCTGGTGGGCCGCTATGACGGCGGAGGCCGCAAGTACGTGGCCTTTCCCAGCGAGGACGTGCTGGTGCAGGCCGCCGCGCTGGAGGGCTCGCTCGCCGTGGGCGAGACGCTGGGCGTGGGCGTGGAGGGGCGGGCCAAGGACCGGCGGGGCGGCAGCCGCGCGTACACGGACCTGGCGGCGTCCGCCTTCCTCGAGCACGCCCCGGATGCGCGGCTCTCCCTGCGCCTGCGCGCCGGAGCGCACCGCTTCCTCTACCGGCCCGACTTCTCCGCCAGCTTCGGCAGCCCCGAGGTGGGCTTCCTCGCGCGCTTCCGCCTGGACAAGCGCCACGCCTTCACCGTCACCGGCGAGTACGGCCAGCGCCGCTTCAGCACCTCCCAGCGCTACCCGCCGGGCACCACGCCCGAGTGGACGGGACGGCGCCAGGACGGCGTGCTGCTGGCGAGCGCGGGCTACAGCTACAAGGGCCCGGTGGCGCTGGGGCTCTCCTACTCGTACCTGGAGACGAGCTCCAACAGCTATGGCGAGTCCGTGCAGCGCCACCGGCTGAGCGGCACCGCGGGGGTGCGGCTGCCCTGGAAGCTGACGCTCATGGCCCAGGGCGCGCTGGGCCTCAACGCCTACCCGGACGGCGTCTTCCTCTCGCCGGAGATCACCCTGCTCGACGACGAGGAGGCCCAGCACATGCTGTCGCTGAAGCTGGCCCGGCCCCTGAGCGAGCGGGTGGACGTGGAGCTCTCCTTCGCCATGTACGGCACCGAACTGTCGCGCAATGGCCTCTTCTACTTCCGCCAGGTGGGCGGCGTGGGCCTCACCTGGCGGCCGTAGCGCGCCTCACTCCGGAGCCGGGTTCAGTCCAGGCCGGACAGCCGCTCGTCGATCTCCTCGGCGAGGCTGGCGTGGCTCTGGGCGAGCGCCGTGTCCCGGGCGCGGGTGAGCACCTCGCGGGCCTTCTGCGTCTGCCCCGCGCCGGTGTAGGCATCCCCCAGGGACACCATGGCGGCGGCGTACTGCGGGTCCAACCGCACCGCCGTCTCCAGGGCCTGGGCGGCCTCGGCGTACTGCCTCAGCTCCAAATAGGCCTTTCCGAGGGAGAAGTGCGCCATGGGCGCGTCGGGGAACTCGGCCGCCATCTTCTTGAACTGCTCCAACCGGGCGTTGCTCATGGGGCGGTGATAGAGGAGAGGCATGTCCGTTGCCAAGGAAGACGTGCGCTCCCTCGCCGAGGCCGCCCGGGCAGCCTCCCGCGTGCTCGCCACCGCCCCCACCGGCCAGAAGGATGAGGCCCTCCGGGCCATGGCGCGCCACCTGCGCGAGGCCCTCCCCACCCTGCTCGCCGCCAACGCGCTGGACATGACCGCCGCGCGGGCCGCCGGAAAGGGAGGGGCCTTCCTGGACCGGTTGCTGCTGGACGCCTCGCGGGTGGAGGGCATGGCCCGGGCGGTGGAGTCGGTGGCCGGCCTGAAGGACCCGGTGGGCGAGGTGACGGAGGAGTGGGACCGGCCCAACGGCCTGCACGTGCGCAAGGTGCGGCTGCCGCTGGGGGTGGTGCTGATGATTTATGAGGCCCGCCCCAACGTGACGAGCGACGCGGCGGCGCTGTGCCTCAAGAGCGGCAACGCGGCGCTGCTGCGCGGGGGCAGCGAGGCGGCGCACTCCAACGCGGCCATCGCCTCGGCGCTGGCGGCGGGCCTCACCGAGACGGGACTGCCGGCCGCGTGCATCCAGCCGGTGCCCCCGGGCGAGCGCGAGACGCTGCTGGAGCTGCTGAAGCTGGAGGGGCTGATCGACTTGTGCATACCGCGGGGCGGCGAGGGCCTCATCCGCTTCGTGGCGGAGAACGCGCGGATTCCGGTGGTGAAGCACTACAAGGGCGTCTGCCACGTGTACGTGCACGCGGCGGCGGACCTGGACATGGCCACGCGGATTACCGTCAACGCGAAGGCGAGCCGCCCGGGGGTGTGCAACGCGGCGGAGTGCCTGCTGGTGGACCGGGCGGTGGCGGAGCGCTTCCTGCCCCAGGTGGGCCGGGAGCTGGTGGGCAAGGGGGTGGAGCTGCGCGGGGACGCGGCGACGGTCCAGGTGCTGTCACGCGCCGGGGTGGCGGTGACCCCGGCCTCGGAGGAGGACTGGGGGCGGGAGTTCCTGGACCTCATCCTGGCGGTGAGGGTGGTGGACGGGGTGGACGACGCACTGGGCCACATCGCCCGATACGGGAGCGAACACACGGAGGCCATCGTCACCTCGGACGAGGCGGTGGCGGGACGCTTCACCCGGGAGGCCCAGGCGAGCGCGGTGGCGTGGAACGCCTCCACCCGCTTCAACGACGGGGGCGAGCTGGGCCTGGGGGCGGAGATTGGGATTTCCACCAGTCGACTGCACGCTTTCGGGCCCATGGGGTTGCGAGAATTGACCAGCCAGAAGTACGTCATTCTGGGACAGGGGCAGGTGCGCTAGGGTGCCCCGGACACGTATGGCGACCAAGAAGAAGACGACCACGAAGAAGCCCGCGGCGAAGAAGAAGAGCGCGCCGTCGCTGGCCACACGCACCAAGACCGCGGCGAAGAAGGGAGCGGCCAAGAAGCTGCCCGCGCGGAAGAAGACGACCAAGAAGAAGGCGCTGACGCCGGGAGGCGCGGCCCCGGGAGCTCCCGCGGAGAACCCGCGCGCCCATGCGCTGGCGCGCAAGATTGGCACCCTGCTCTCGGACAAGAAGGCGCTGGACATCGTCATCCTGGATGTGCGCGGGATGACGTCCTACGCGGACTATTTCGTGGTGGCCTCGGGCGAGAGCGACCGGCAGGTGTCGGCCATGGCCGAGCACGTGCTGAAGAACCTCAAGGAGACGGAGAACCTGCGCCCCATCGGCCACGAGGGCATGGACACGGGCCAGTGGGTGCTCCTGGACTTCGGCGAGGTGGTGGCGCACCTCTTCTTCTCCGAGGCGCGCTCGCACTATGACCTCGAGGGCCTCTGGGCCGACGCCGCGCGGGAGAAGGTGGCCTGAAGGTCCGGCTCCTCTCCATCGGCAAGGACCGCTCGGGCCTGTATGAGCCCGCGGTCCAGGAGTACGCCTCGCGCCTGGCCCACTACACCCGCTTCGAGCTGATGGAGCTGCCCGAGGCGGGGGGAAAGAAGGGCAAGGCGCCGGACGCCAAGGCCGCCGAGGCCGAGGCCATCCTCGCGCGCCGCAAGCCGCAGGACCTGATTGTCGCGCTCGACGAGCGGGGCAAGCTGCTGGACTCGGTGGAGTTCAGCCGGTACGTGGGCCGGGCGCAGGATGGCGCGAAGGATCTGCTGCTCGTCATCGGCGGGGACGAGGGCCTGGACGAGCGGGTGAGACAGTCCGCGGACCTGGTGCTCTCGCTGTCGAAGATGACGCTGCCGCACCGTCTGGCGCGGGTGGTGCTGGTGGAGCAACTCTACCGGGCCTTCACCCTTCTCAAGGGCGAGCCCTACCACAAGTAGGATGGCACGCGGCATGTTGAGTCCCAACGACATCAAGGAGGAGTTGAGCCTCGCGTATGTCCGGGCCATCGCGTCTCGAGCCGGGTTCTCCATTCGACCTGGACACCCTGCGCGACCTGCTGCGCAAGGTGGCTCGTGAAGAGGAGCTCGTGTCATGAACACGGAGCAGCTCCTCACGCTCGGAAACCGGGTGGACTACCAGAACGTGCGTTCCTACCTCGAGGCACACGGGTGGAACCGCATCCCATCGCGCCGTCTCCAGGCCGCCATCTATCGCAGTAGCCGGGCTCCCGCCGTGGAAGTCCAGGTGCCGCTGGACCGTGATCTCATCGATTACGGCGAAGCGATGGTGGCGGTGGCGCGACGCATCGCCGAGCACGAACAACGCCCGGCGGAGAGCATCCTGCGAGACCTGCTGCGGCCCAGGAGGGATCTCCACCGCTTCGCCCTGGAGGGCGCGGAGACGCAGGATGGAGGTATCCACCTCGAGAATGGGCTGAGCCTGGTGAACGGAGTCCGCAAGGCGCTGCTGTCCAGCGCCTGCAGCATCAAGCGACCCGGGACGACCTTCCACCCGCGCATGAGCCTCGCGGATGCCGAGGCCTTCCTGAGGGAATGCCGTCTCGGACAGACGGAGGTGGGGAGCTTCGTCCTGACGGTGGAGGCGCCTCTGGATGTCGCGCCCCACCGGTCGGTCCAGGAAGAGTCCTTCGGAAGGCGCGCATCCCTGCTGCTCCTTCGCTCCGTGGGACACGTGGCTTCGGCGGTCCGGGCGGGCGAGCCCGGAAGGGTGCTCGAGCCCGCTCAGGGAGAGCCCGTGGTGAGCGCCAACCTCTGCGAGGCGCTCGTCGAGATGATGCCGCCCGATGAAAGCGCCGACCTGCGGCTGCGCAGCTCCTGGTCCCCGCTGCTCCCCGTCGAGCCCCAGGTGCCGTCCGAAGTCCATGTGGATCGGAACATGTACGAGGCCATCGAGAAGCTGTCCCATCAGCTCCGGCCATCTCGAGGGGCCCAGCCCAACCAGTTCGTCGGCAGGGTCGTGGAGTTGATGGGAGAGCCGGGCGAGCAGGGGCAGGTCGAAGGCGCCGTCGTGCTCCAGGCCCAGGTGGAAGACGAGTTGCTGAAGGTCCGCGTCCTGCTGGGAGCCGCCGACTACCGTCAGGCAACCGCGGCCCATCTCACCCAGCGTTACGTGACCGTGAGGGGCATCCTTCGCCGAGGCTCACGCGTCCACCAGCTCGAACAGGCCTCCCATTTCGAGCTCGTGGGTACCTAGCGGGCGAGCGGGCAGCCTGAAGGGACTCCCCTCCCCCGGCGCCGTCAGGCACCGGACGCCACGCGCGTCCGAGGGCACATGAACTCGCCCGCCCCTCACGTCCGTGTCATCGCCTCGCCCCAGTCGTGGGTGGAGGGTGAAGCCATCCGCCAGCTCGAGGCCGCCTCGCGGCTTCCCGGCATGCGCTCCGCGGTGGGCCTTCCGGACCTGCACCCGGGCAAGGGTGCACCGGTGGGCGCCGCCTTCGCCTCCGAGGGCCTCTTCTATCCCTTCCTCGTGGGCAACGACATCGGCTGTGGGATGGGCCTGTGGGAGTTGGACCTGCCCGCGCGCAAGGCGAGGCCCGAGCGCTGGGCGGCGCGCCTGGACCTGGATGGGCCGTGGGAGGGCGACACGGACGCGGTGCTCGCCAGCATGGGCGTGAAGCCCTGCGGCTTCGAGGCGGCGCTCGGCACGGTGGGCGGTGGCAACCACTTCGCCGAGGTGCAGCGGGTGGACGCGGTGCACGACGCGGAGACCTTCACCGCGCTGGGGCTGGGCACGGATCGGCTCCTGCTGCTGGTGCACTCCGGCTCCCGCGGGTTGGGCGAGGCCATCCTCCGGGCCCACGTGGACCGGCATGGCACCGGAAGCCTCGTGGAGGACTCGGCCGAGGCGCGGCAGTACCTCGCGCGGCATGACCACGCCGTGGAGTGGGCGCGGGCCAATCGCGCCACCATCGCCGGAAGGATGATGCAGGGCATCGCGGCGGCGGGGCGGCGGGTGCTCGATGTCTGCCACAACAGCGTCACCCCGAAGCAGTACGAGGGCCACACCTGCTGGCTGCACCGCAAGGGCGCGGCGCCCTCGGACCAGGGGCCGGTGGTGATTCCCGGCAGCCGGGGCTCGCTGAGCTACCTGGTGCTGCCCCTGGGCGATGGCGCGAACCACGCCCACAGCCTGGCGCACGGGGCCGGCCGCAAGTGGACGCGCACCAGTGCCCGCGAGCGCATGCGCGAGCGCTTCACCCCCGAGGCCCTCACCCGCACCTCCTTCAAGAGCCACGTCATCTGCGAGGACCGCGACCTGCTCTTCGAGGAGGCACCTCCCGCGTACAAGGCCATCGACCGCGTGGTGCAGGACCTGGTGGACGCCGGGCTCGTCCGGGTGGTGGCGACGCTGGCCCCCGTACTCACCTACAAGACGCGCACCCGGCGCGAGTAGGGCCACCCCCTGCCCGTAGGCACATGCGCACTGCCCGTGAGCACATGAGCAGATCCGCGCCCATTTCCCCTCGCCCTCCGGGAGAGGGGAAATTCGGTCACTTCCCTGAAGGGGATTAAAGTCACATCCCCCATGCTCCCGCGCCTGCTCCTGCTCGTGGTGATGACGTGTGTCACTGGCCTCGGGTGCACACGCACCACGCCCTCCTTCTGCGGCCAGCCCGATGACCCCCGGTGTCCCGAGGACTCGGTGTGCGTGGAGGAGCGCTGTGTCCCCCGAGACCAGCTCCCGGCCTGTGCCCTCGGCCAGACGCGCTGCGAGGCAGCCTGCGTGGACACACGCAGCGATGCCTCCCACTGTGGCGCCTGCGGCACGGCGTGCGCCGAAGGACAGGTGTGCAGTCAGGGCCGGTGCACGGACGCCTGTGCCTCCGGGCTGACGCAGTGCGAGCGCGGCTGCGTGGCGCTCGAGTCGAGCACGGCCCACTGTGGCACCTGCGGCACGGCCTGTGGCTCCCGCGAGTCGTGCAAGGGGGGCACCTGCGCCTGCGAGCCTCCGCTGACCGCATGCAACGGCACGTGCAAGGACCTCGGCTCGGACGGAGACAACTGTGGCGCCTGTGGCAACGGGTGCGGCTCGGGCCTGTGTCAGGAAGGCGAGTGCGTGGACTCCTGCGCCACGGGACTCCGCCGCTGCGGCCAGGGCTGCGTGGACGTGCAGTCCGACCCCTTCAACTGTGGCACCTGCGGCACGGGCTGCGGCTCCGGCGAGGTGTGCGTGGGAGGCCGCTGCCGCCTCGACTGTCCCGTGGGCAGCGTCGAGTGTGACGGCACCTGCGCCAACCTCACCCGTGACGCGCGCCACTGTGGTGCCTGCGGCAGGGCGTGTGGCCCGGGCCAGGTGTGCACCCGGGGCGCATGTGCCTGTCCGTCCGGCCAGGCCGAGTGCGATGGCCAGTGCGTGGACCTGCGCACCAGCACGCAGCACTGTGGTGCCTGCGGCCGCGCCTGCGCCGTGGACGAGACGTGCACCAACAGCCGCTGCCAGTGCACGCCCCCCCTCTCCTTCTGCGCGGACGGCTGCGTGGACCTGAGCTCGGACACTCGCAACTGCGGCACCTGCGGCCGGATCTGCGGCACCGGGCTGGTGTGCTCGAACGGGCTCTGTGCCAACCGTCCGTGAGCCCCGGGGCCCACCAGCCGAGCGCCCGCGCCCCCCTCGCATCCCCCCCACTCCACCGCCGGAAACCCACCCTTAGGTTTCCGGCATGAAGCCCAAGCACAAAGTCCTGCTCTGCATCCTCGATGGTTGGGGCGTCCGCCTGGAACGCGACGACAACGCCATCGCCCTCGCCGGCACCCCGCGCCTCGACGCACTCACGAATGGCACCCCCTACACGGAGCTGCAGACGTCCGGGCTGGCCGTCGGTCTCCCCGAAGGGCAGATGGGCAACTCCGAGGTGGGCCACACCAACATCGGCGCCGGCCGCATCGTCTACCAGGACCTGGTGCGCATCAACCGGGCCTCCGAGTCCGGGGAGCTCGCCTCCAACCCCGTCATCCGCGCCGCGCTCGACAAGGCCAAGGCGGACGGCAAGGCCTTCCACCTGCTCGGGCTCGTCTCCCCCGGCGGCGTGCACTCGTCCATGGAGCACCTCTACAGCCTCCTCGAGGCGGCGCACGAGCGGGGCGTCCCCCACGTCTACGTCCACGCCTTCACCGATGGACGCGACACCCCGCCCCAGAGCGGGCTCGGCTACGTGGAGGAGCTGGAGAAGTTCCTGCGCGAGACGCGCACCGGCCATATCGCCACCGTGGGCGGGCGCTACTACGGCATGGACCGCGACAAGCGGTGGGACCGGGTGCACCTCGCCTACGAGGCCATCGTCCACGGCAAGGGCCCCAAGGCCCCCGATGCGCTCTCCGCCATCCGCGCCTCCTACGCGGAGAAGGTGACGGACGAGTTCATCAAACCCACCGTCATCTCCCACGGCGACGGCACCCCGGTGGGCCGCATCCGCGACGGCGACGTGGTGCTGTTCTTCAACTTCCGCGCGGACCGCGCCCGCGAGCTGACGCGTGCCCTCGCCTTCGACGACTTCAAGGAGTTCGACCGGGGCGGCCTGCACGTGGGCCTGTACGTGTGCCTGACCCAGTACGACGAGACCTTCGGGCTGCCGGTGGCATTCGCGCCGGACCAGCCGAGTGAGATCTTCCCCGAGGCCCTCGCGCACGCGGGCTGGCGCCAGTTCCGCACCGCGGAGACGGAGAAGTACGCGCACGTCACCTTCTTCTTCAACGGCGGCCGCGAGGTGGTGTACCCGGGCGAGGACCGGCACCTGGTGCCCTCGCCGCGCGACGTGAAGACGTACGACCTCAAGCCGGAGATGAGCGCGCGCGAGGTGACCCTGGAGCTGGTCAAGCGCATCGAATCGGGGGCCTACGACTTCGCGCTGGTGAACTTCGCCAACCCGGACATGGTGGGCCACACGGGCCTGCTGGAGCCGGCCATGCGCGCTGTCACCACGGTGGACGAGTGCCTCGGATTGCTGGGGCAGGCGTGTGCCCGGCACGGCTGGGTGATGGCCATCTCCGCGGACCACGGCAACTGCGAGCAGATGCGCGACCCCACCACCGGCGAGCCCCACACGGCGCACACGCTCAACCCCGTGCCCTTCCACCTCATCCACCCGGACTTCCGCGGGCAGAAGCTGCGCCCCGGCATCCTCGCGGACATCGCCCCCACGCTGCTCCAGGTCATGGGACTGCCCAAGCCTTCCGAGATGAATCGGCTAGGCTTGCTCCCATGATCAAGCTCTACCAGTTCCACCCCTCCGGCAACTGCTACAAGGTCCGCCTCCTGCTGCACCAGCTCGGGATTCCCTTCGAGACGGTGGAGATGGAAATGGGTCCCAACGGGACGCGCTCCCAGGAGTTCAAGGCGAAGAATCCCATCGCCAAGGTGCCCACCGTGGAGCTCGAGCCGGGCGTGTTCCTCGCCGAGTCCAACGCCATCCTCTGGTACTTCGCCGAGGGCACGCCGTTCATCCCCACGGACAAGCTGGAGCGGGCGCGGATGCTCCAGTGGATGTTCTTCGAGCAGTACAGCCACGAGCCGTACATCGCCGTGGCCCGCGCGTGGATCGCCTTCTTCGGCATCCCGCCCGGCAAGGAGCGCGAGCTCGAGGAGCGCATCCAGAAGGGCTATGCCGCCCTGGACGTCATGGAGGGCGAGCTGTCCAAGCGCCCCTTCTTCGCGGGCGAGCGCTACAGCCTCGCGGACATCACGCTCTACGCGTACACGCACGTGGCGGAAGCGGGACGCTTCGACCTGACCCGCTACCCCGCCATCCGCGCCTGGTTCGAGCGGGTCCAGTCCCAGCCGAGGCACCTCCGCATCACCGACGCCGTGCCCTAGTGGACTGTCCGACAAGTTTTTCAACATAGTCGAGACCACAGGGTAGGTTGGGTGGAGGAAGAGACCGGATAAGTTGGGTGGATGAGGAGACGACCGCCGCATCTCCTCCACCTTTCGCCT